>NZ_JAENWL010000258.1 GCF_016650095.1 Clostridium sp.
CTGGTATTTTATTTTTTGCCCTCTTGTCTATTTCATATCACTTCCCATCATTCTTTCATTTACAGACCAAATTGATAATCCAATCCTTTGTTAAGAAACTATTTAGACATAGCATTAATAATATGCTACAATAATGCGTTATATTAATAGTCTATAAAAAAACCATAAATAATGTTGGACAAAAAAATACCGATAGACGTGTTTGCTCTCGAAAAGAAACACATGCTACCAGTACCTGATGATGATAAAGACATAATAAAAGCAAAAATATAGGACCTATATCTCTAATTCTTATATAAATAATAATTAAAAATTAACTTATCCAGCCTAAAGCACCTTATATTATGCATAACTTAGAAAATAAATTCTTTCTTCTTAGTTAGCTCATGTGAAATCTCTCTCATATTAGTTAGCTTTAATAATACCTCTTCTGATATCTTTTTGACTTTTAAGCTATTCGACATTGCTAGGTCTTTATTGTTATCTTTTATATTTTTTGATACCTCTGCACCAAGTTTATGTAAGTCTAAGTGAATTTTTCCTACAGTGTCCCAAATAGTTTTAATTTTTTCATTATTAGGACTAACTGAGTAGTAAAAATGACCAAACCCGCACTTTTCTCCACTTAATTGCATTGGCTTAACGTGCATTTCTACAGCCATAGATATTAAGTTATCTACCCATTCTTTATGCGCATTTATTGCACTTTCAAGTGATTTGATAAACTCATCGTTATCTAGTTTGAAATACTCAATACTGGAAACTTGACCACCTACTAGAACAATTTTTGATATCGCATCATCAATTTCTTCAATACCCCTTCCCATCACCTTTAGTTCCTCTGATTCCATATTTATAATGGATGCCTCATGACTTATTTGTGCCAATTCATTGGTCATAACCTGCATAGTTGCATTTATTTCCTCACTTGAAGCGTTTATTTCTTCCATACTTGCAGACATAGTCTGTATTTCATCCATTATATAATTCATTGAATCCTTGCTTTCTTTAAAAGAATTTTGCATTGAATTTGTACAGTCGTTCATGGTGTGAATTGACTTTATAGTGTAGTCTACGCTTTCTTTTGACTTTTCTGCCGATAATTTCATTTTATTCATAAACTCTTTCATTGTCTTTAAGTTATCAGAAGTGGTTTCTGAAAGTTTTCTCACTTCATAAGCAACAACCGCAAATCCTCTACCATGTTCTCCAGCTCTTGCAGCTTCTATACTTGCATTCAGCGCAAGTAGGTTTGTTTGCTTTGCTATTCCATCAATACCCCCAACAATGGCTTCCATACTGTAAATTAGAGAATAAAGTTCAGTTATATTCACATGTACTTCATTGGATTTTACAAGTATTTCTTTATTTACATCTATAATATCATTTAAACTTTCATTGTTCTTATTAGATAGACTGATTGTATTTTCAGATTTATCAGCTAATACCTGGATTGATTGTGCGTTGGAATTAATAGTGTTAGTTATCTCATTCATACTTGCGTTAGTTTCCTCTGCAGATGCTACTAGTGATTCTGTGGCATTTCTAAGTGTGTCAGAAGAGTGTAGTAACTCATCTGAAAAGTATGTCAATTGTACAATAAATGCACTTATTCTAGTTGTGACAGCTAGTAAACTACTTACAATTAAAGATATCTTTGGAGAAATGCTTTTTATTGCTTTGGCAATACTTGCAGTGAACTTAATAGCTGAGTTACTTTTATTTTGTTGCTCAATGCTCTCAATCCCATTAATATTCCCCTTAATAAACTCGTGTGATAAAAGAGTTATTTGTTGATTTAGCTTATTGTTAAACTTAAACATATATTAATCTCCTTTATGTTCCTTAATATATCTTATTAAAGAACTAAATTCTTTTTTCCTTTAAATATATTCAAAGATTGATCCATAAAGAACATTTTGAGACTCATAAAAAAGACAGAGAGTTCCTAAAGTGAACTCCCTGTCTTTTTTAATATAGTTTATAAATACATTGCTACAATATTAAATTCTTCTATGCCTCTTCAACCTGTATAAGTATTCTTTTATTAAACACTCATTATATTACAATTTCTTATTTAATAGTGGCAACTTATACAATTTCTCACTATATCTTTCTTCATTAAATAATTCCTCATTTTTCAAAACATAATATAATTCCTCTACCAAAACTGCTCCAATCATTTTCTTAGCCATATCTTCTGCATATCCGCTACCTACTAGTTTTTCAAAAACTTCTGTTGTACATTTAGGATTGTTATCCCTCATTTGATTATCAACAATTTCTATAATGTGTTCTTTTACTTTATCATTTTCCAAAATTTCATTTCCCCTTTCTCTAATTATTATTTAGTACAAATATTGTTGTCCAAATGCACGATTTATATATTATATGATATCATAACTGATAAGAACTTTACAGATTTCTCTTCCGTTTTTATCCTTTCATGAAATAAATCCACAGCCGATTCTCCCATGAATGATGAAGTTCCAATTACTAAAAAACATAGCAGCACATAATCCTAATTTACAATTCGATTTTACTAATTAACTTCTAAGGTTATATTTCCCATTTCATAACTTAAATGTTAATATAGATGTAATATCAGTAGATAAAGAATTTAGTAAATATGAAGTGACTTATGAGGATAATATCCTAAAACCCTATGAAGTTAAAATTAAAAAATAAGTTTGTGAGGTGCAATATGGCAATTATTTTTAATGAAAGCACTAATGAATTCCATTTATTTAATAATGAAATAAGTTATATAATAAAAGTAATGAAAAACAATCAATTAGAGAACTTGTATTTTGGCAAGCACATAACACATAGAGAATGTTTTAATCATCTTATAGAGAGAGAACCAAGAGCGTTCACTTCTGTTGTTTACGAAGGCGACCAATCATTTTCATTGGATCATATAAAACAAGAATATCCGAGTTATGGAACTACAGATTATAGATATCCTTCACACCAAATAACAAGAGAAAATGGGAGTACTATAACTAATTTTGAATATGTATCTCATAATATATACAAAGGTAAAAAATCACTAAGGGCTATGCCTTGCACCTATGTTGAAGATGAGAATGAAGCAACCACTTTAGAAATCAAATTATTTGACAATGTTCTAACTGTAGAGCTAATGCTTTCTTATACTATTTTTGAAAGTTATGGAGCTATTGCTAGAAGTGCTTCATTTGTAAATCTTGGAGACGAAAAATTAGTTTTAAATAGTGCAATGAGTGCTTCACTAGACTTGCCAGACGATAATTATGATATGATTCATTTGGCTGGTGCATGGGCAAGAGAACGGCATGTTAAGACTCGAAAACTTCAACCGGGAGTACAATCTATATACAGCATAAGAGGCGCTAGTAGTTCAAATCATAATCCGTTTTTAGCGCTAAAAAGACCAGAAACCACAGAGGATTTCGGTGATGTTTATGGATTTAGTCTTGTTTACAGTGGTAATTTCTTAGCTCAAGTAGACGTAGATTCTTATAGTGCGTCAAGAATTTCTATAGGAATTAATCCTTTTAACTTTTCATGGAATCTTGAAAAGCAAGAAATATTTCAAACACCAGAGGCAGTACTCGTTTATTCGGATAGAGGCCTAAATGGTATGAGCCAAACCTTCCATAACCTATATAGAACTAGACTCTCTAGAGGGTACTTTCGAGACCGAGTTAGACCAATACTTATAAACAATTGGGAAGCTACTTATTTTGATTTTGATGAAGAAAAAATATTGTCCTTAGCTAAACAAGCTAAAAATCTTGGGGTAGAATTATTTGTATTAGATGATGGATGGTTTGGAAAAAGAAACGGAGACAATTCATCACTTGGGGACTGGTATCCTAATTTTAAAAAGCTACCTAAGGGCATAGGTGATTTATCAAATAAAATAAATGCTTTGGGATTAGAATTCGGTCTTTGGTTTGAACCTGAGATGGTAAGCTCGGATAGTCATATATTTGAAGAACACCCAGACTGGGTAATTCACACTCCTGAAAGACGTATGTCACAAGGTAGAAATCAATTTGTTTTAGATTTTTCAAGGAAAGATGTAGTGGACTATGTTTTTGGAATGATGAATAAGGTGTTATCTAACGCATCTATTTCTTATATTAAGTGGGATATGAACAGAAATATTACAGAAGCTTATTCTCATGGCTTAGAAGGTAAAAAGCAAGGTGAATTTATGCATAGGTATATTTTAGGAGTCTATGACTTATATGATAGATTGATAGCCGTGTATCCAAAAATACTTTTTGAATCTTGTTCAGGTGGTGGAAATAGATTTGACCCAGGCATGTTATACTACGCGCCCCAAGCATGGACAAGTGACGATACTGACGCCATTGAGAGACTTAAAATTCAATATGGAACATCTATGGTATATCCAATTACTTCTATAGGTTCTCATGTTTCAGCAGTACCAAATCACCAAGTAAATAGAATAACTCCTATAGATACTAGGGCATCGGTAGCATATTTTGGTACTTTCGGATATGAACTAGATTTGAATAATCTAGTTGAAGAAGAAAGAATGATTATAAAGAAGCAAATAAATTTCTTTAAAACTCATAGAGAACTAATACAGAAGGGTGATTTTTATAGATTAATTAGTCCCTTTGAAGGTGATGGTAATGAAACTGCATGGATGGTTGTATCTAAGGATAGAAAACAAGCACTTGTAGGTCATTATACTATACTTTCAAAACCCAATGATATATATCGTAGATTTAAACTTAAGGGCTTAAATGAAGATTTTTGTTATGAAATTGAACAAAAGAATACAACACATTATGGAGATGAACTTATGAACATAGGTATAATATTATCAAAGAATTATGCTGGGAATGAAATTGAATATGTATCAGATTTCAAGAATAAAAGGGATTTCATGTCAAGGCTGTTTATATTAAGAGCAAAATGTGACTCATGATGTGTTGCAATTTAAGAAGAATATAAACCACAAACTTACTATAGATTTTACTTATTTAGAATATCGGAACAGTAATAATATAAAAAGGTTGCTCTCGCAACCTTTTTATATTATTATTGAATTAGTTGTTTTTTAGGTAAATGGATATCTATTCTTATAACTCAAAGGAAATTGCAAAGAACTTAATATTTCAAAACCTTCTAAGACTAAATTATAAATAGGATGTGATTACTCTGAGTAAAAACAATAGCCAACTCGGCACAGAAAAAATTAGCAGGTTACTGTTAAAACTATCACTACCTGCCACTATAGGAATGCTCGTAACTGCTCTTTATAACATAATTGATACAATATTTGTAGGGCAGTGGGTATCGCTAGACGCCATTGGTGGACTCGCCATTGCTTTTCCTATTCAAATGTTAATAATGGCTTTTGCTCAAATGATAGGAATCGGTTCCGCTTCAGTAATTTCAAGAAACCTCGGGGAAAATAATATTGAAAAAGCTGAGCATGTAGCCGGCAACTCATTTTTAGCCATATCAGTACTAAGCATATTTTTTGTAACCTTTGGACTCGCCTTTACCGAACCAATATTAAAGGTATTTGGTGCTACA
>NZ_JAENWL010000226.1 GCF_016650095.1 Clostridium sp.
TCTAGTCTAAATTATAGGGTTAGTATTGTTGTCAATAACAAGGCGAAGGAGTTTACAATGGCAAATTGCGGAGAATTTTTTGAAGATAGAAGTTTTAATACAATCAATATAAAGGTATAATAATATGGAGTGTATAGTATTCCATGTTTTGTGGTTATAACATTAAGCAATAATGAGGTGTGCTATAATGAAAAAAGTAAAAAAAGCTGCTGCAATAAAATATGAACAAGGATATGACGTACCTATAGTAACTGCAGCTGGAATGGGGTATATTGCAGATGAGATTCTTAAGACGGCAGAAGAGAGTAAGGTGGCTATTGTGCAAAATGAGGAACTAGCTAATTTACTTTTAAATGTTGATATAGGATCAGAGATACCTTTAGAATTATATGATGCAATAGCTAAGGTTATTGCTTATGTAATGGATATAGATACATTAATGAAAAAAAACTAAAAGATATATGAAGGAGGTATATTATGGCGTTGTGGGCAATATCTGATCTTCATTTAGCTATAAATTCAGATAAACCCATGGATATATTTGGAGATAAATGGAGTAATCATCACGAAAAAATAAAAGAAAATTGGCTTAGTAAAATATCATCAGAGGACACTATACTAGTTGCAGGGGATATTTCATGGTCAATGAATATAGGGGAAGGTATGGAAGATCTGGAATGGATTCATAAACTTCCAGGTAAAAAAATAATTGTTAAAGGAAATCATGACTATTGGTGGAGTAGTATCACAAAGTTGAATTCACTTTATACGGATATGGATTTTATTCAAAATAACTTTTTTAACTATAAAGATTTTGCTATATGCGGAACTCGGGGATGGAATTGCCCGGGGAGCGCAAGGTTTTCTACTCATGATGAAAAGATATATGGTAGAGAGCTCATAAGGCTTCGAATTTCATTAGATGAGGCAGTGAAGAAGGGATATAGTAAATTTATTGTAATGCTTCATTATCCACCTACTAATGATAAATTTGAGGAAACGCAGCTTATAAGGATAGTAAAAGAATATAATGTATGCAAGGTTATATATGGTCATTTACATGGGCCATCTTTAAGCAGGGTATATGAAGGAAACATAGAAGGCGTGGAATATATAGTTACTTCTTGTGATTATTTGGACTTTGATCCTTTAAAGATATTAGAATAACTTAAAGTTAATAGATTGTGGATAATTAAGACTATTAAATTTATCAATGTGGATAAATTTAATAGTCTCAATTTTTATTTAAATAAATTAGAAAAAAATCCGGATTTCTTAGTGGTTTCTAGTGCTTCAAAGTTTTCTGTAGAAGATTTATTTATATTATCAGTAGCAGCTAATAACGCGGCTTCTTCTTTAATCAAGTCTTTCATATCTCTTGCAAGTTCTTTCAACTTTTGAGATACATTAGGAGTTGTTATCACATTACTAAACCAAACTAAAGAAGCCTCTGAATGGCCGATACGTCTATTTAACTCTCCAATAAGATACATAGCACTGTATTTATCCATGCCATATATGGGGAAGGCTTCGGCGTAATAAGCATCACTAAGTCCTTCTAATGCCTGTTTTAAAAATGTTAACTCCATATCGAAAGATTCCTCAGTTTCTAAAAGTCTGTACATCCAGGCGAGCTTTAAACAAGTGATTGCTTTTTTACTTGATTTTGCATTGATTATGACATAATTTAAAAGGGCAAGTTTATACCTTTCAATAGCTATATGAACATCGTAAATCTCAGGGTACATTCTCCCATGCCACTTGGATGTAATGGACTTTTGTACTTGTTCTATTTCTATACTTCTTATAGTATAAAAGTCTATTTTCATAGCTGAATACCCACAAGAATTACAAACCCAAACATCATAGAAATAAGGGTTAATTAAAGAATACCTAATAAAAAAATCACTATCTTTTTTTATCATTCTGTAAGCCGAGGATTTAACTGTGATAGCTTTGAATACATGGTTACAAGCAGGGCAGGTAACTTCTTTGCTATATAAAAGAGCCTTTTCCTTCTTCTCTTCACTTTCTTCTTTTACAGCTTCAGTTTTTTCATTATAGATTTTAATAGCTTCGGTATTATCAAAGCCCATACTTTCTAGACCGGAAAATATTTTTTTATCCATTTAATCACCTCGAAATAAGATTTAATATGGTATGATTAGTTTATGCAATTTGGTAAATTTACTTAAATAATTGCTTTTTTGTAAGTTTAGTAGTAAATTAATTATAACAGAAAATTAATTATAACAGAAAATTAATACAATTATAATAATAATATAATATGCTCAAAAGTTTTGAGATATAAATTAAGCACAATTAAGTACCTATAATGAAATTTTATGTAAAGGACTGAGTATATGGCAATAAAAGAGTGGAAGAGATTCTTAATTCCCTATGAACAGGCAGTAGAAGAGTTAAAAGTGAAATTCAAAAGTATAAGGAGAGAATATAGACATAAAAATGATTATTCACCTATAGAGTTTGTTACAGGAAGGGTTAAAGAAATATCTAGCATTCTTGAAAAAGCTAGTAAATTTTGTATCCCTATGGATAGAATTGAATTTGAGATGGAGGATATTGCAGGGATAAGAATAATGTGTCAGTTTGTAGATGATATTGATAAGGTAGTAAGTCTGATTCGTGAAAGACGTGATATGCAGATAGTTTATGAAAAAGATTATGTTGCAAATGTAAAAAGTAGCGGTTATAGAAGCTACCATATGATTATAAAGTATCCTGTTAACTTATCTGATGGTCAAACTGAAATACTAGCAGAATTTCAGATTAGAACATTGGCAATGAATTTTTGGGCTACAGTAGAGCATTCTTTAAATTATAAGTATAAGCATGATATACCGGAGAATATACGAGAAAAACTTAAAAATGCTGCAGATGCTGCTTTTCAGTTAGATCAGCAGATGTTAGAAATTAAAGATGAAATTAAAGACGCACAAAAACTTTTTGAGGTAAAATCTAATTTGGTATCTGATATAATGAATAATATTCTTATGATTTCATCAATAGGTAAACTAATGGATGCAGCTAGGTATAGAGAACAATTAAATAATCTAATAGAAGGTGGAGAAGTTTTTGAGCTTAGCAGTTTACTTAATGCAACTCAAAAAACTATAGATATGTTTTCAGATTGATGAGATGGAAATAGTTAAATATTAAAAAAGGAGAGTAGAATGTCTGAGTTAAGACTTTCTACTCTCCTTTTGATGTGGCTAACAAAACTTTCGATTATAATCTTAAAGTGTAAAAAACTGTATGGAAATTTTTATTAAGAAGCTACTATATTAACTAGGCTTCCTTTAATTACAATAATCTTACGCATAGTTTTGCCTTCTAGGGCAGCAATTACGGTTTCATCATTAAGAGCAGCCTCTTTTATACTTTCTTCATCTAAATCGGAAGCTATATTTATTCTGGATTTAATTTTACCATTTATTTGAATAGCTATCTCTACTTCATCTTTTATAAGAGCACTTGCATCAAATTTAGGCCAAACTTGATTAAATACAGAGTAACCCATACCTAAGGTTTCCCACTTTTCTTCTGCAAAGTGAGGAGCAAAGGGAGCTAAAAGCTTAAGGTAATCTACAAGCACTTCTTTCAAGAAATTGCTATTTCTATTTTCTGCATTAACATATTTTGTTATAGCATTTGTAAGTTCCATAAGTCTCGCAATAGCTGTATTAAATTGGAGTTTCTCTGCATCTTCTGTAACTCCTTTTATTGCGAAATGTCTCCAGTAGTTTAATTCTTTTTCATTCGTTCCAAGGGAGGTCTCACTATTGCTTTCTTTTGAAATCTCGTCACTTCCAGTGTCTACAGCTCTTTCAATTCTATCGACGAATCTTCCAATAGCTTTTATACCGTCATCACTCCAAGCACCACCATCAGTATACCCAAAACCAAACATTAGGTACATTCTAAATACATCTGAGCCAAACTCTTTTATATAATGGTCTGGAGAGATAGTATTTCCTTTTGATTTACTCATTTTTAATCCATCTTCTCCTAAAATCAAACCTTGATGTGTAAGAGATAAGAAAGGTTCATCAAAGTTTAAATATCCCATATCGCGAAGAGCCTTGGTGATAAATCTTGAATATAGTAAGTGTCCACATGCATGTTCAGGTCCACCGACATATTTGTCTACAGGAAGCATTTTGTTTACTAAGTCTTTATCAAAAGCTTTTTCACTATTTTTGTTATCTACATATCTAAATTGGTAGAAAGAAGAACAAACGAAGGTATCCAGAGTATCAGCCTCACGGCGTGCAGCAGCGCCACAAACAGGGCAAGGGACATTTACAAATTCCGTGCATTTGGCGAGTGGTGATTCTCCGTCTGGTGTAAATTGTACGTTATAAGGTAGTTCTACAGGAAGTTGGTCCTCAGGTACAGGAACAGTTCCACATTTATCGCAATGAATTATTGGAATAGGAGCTCCCCAATATCGTTGCCTTGAAACTAACCAATCACGAAGTCTAAAGTTTATTTTTCCTGAACCTAGATTCATGCTTTCTAATTTTTTAACTATTGCTTCTTTTCCTTCTTCTGTAGATAAACCATCAAACTCACCACTGTTTACCATTTTTCCATGTTCAGTATAAGGAAGGGCGTCTGGGTCTTCAAGTGTACTTTTAAAACCAATAATTACTCTTTCAATAGGTAAATTATATTTAGTAGCGAAGGCAAAATCCCTATCATCATGAGCAGGAACAGCCATTACAACGCCAGTTCCATAAGTGTTTAGAACATAGTCAGCTACCCAAATCGGAACTTTTCGTCCGTTAATAGGATTAATAGCATAGGAACCAGTAAATACACCGGTCTTATCTCTTGATATAGATTGCCTCTCTATATCAGTTTGTTTTCTAGCTTCATGTATATAAGATTCAACAGCATCTTTATTTTCACTTTTAGTTAGGCTGTCAACAAGATCATTTTCAGGTGCTATAACTACGTACGTAACGCCGTATAGAGTGTCTACTCTTGTAGTGAATACACTAAAGTCTGCATCACAATCTGGCACTTTAAAATCAACGTTAGCACCAATAGATTTGCCTATCCAATGTTTTTGCATTGCTTTAGTTTTTTCAGGCCAATCTAAAGTATCAAGCTTTTCAAGTAATTCCTCAGCATAGTCAGTAATTTTTAAAAACCATTGAGTTAAATTCTTTTTAGTAACCTCAGTTCCGCACCGCTCGCAAGAACCATCAACTAATACTTGTTCATTTGCAAGTACAGTATTACAGCTAGGGCACCAATTTACGGGGGCTTTTTTCCTGTAGGCAAGACCTTTTTCAAATAGTTTTAAGAATAACCATTGAGTCCATTTATAATAATCTGGACGACAAGTCACAACTTCATGATCCCAATTAAACATTGCGCCCATAGCTTTTAATTGCTTTTCCATGTTACTAATGTTTTGATCTGTAGAATCCTTTGGATGCACACCTGTTTTTATCGCATAATTTTCGGCAGGTAGCCCAAAAGCGTCGAAGCCCATTGGTTGAAACACATTGTACCCTTGCATTTTCTTCATTCTAGCCCAAGAATCAACAGGGCCATAGTTAAACCAATGCCCTGCATGTAATTGGCTTCCAGATGGATAAGAGAACATTTCAAGTACATATAGTTTTTTATCAATTTTATTCTCATCAAATTTATAAAGGTTAGTTTCTTCCCATTTTTGTTGCCATTTTTCATCGATGGTTGTATTATATTTTGCCATTAATATTCCTCCTTCATTTGCTACTAGCGTGGAAATAATTATTAATCTTTTGTGCTTTAATTTTAATGTTTCGTGCACATCATATAAAATTAGAAAATAAAAAAAACCCTCATCTCAACAAAGAGACGAAAGTAATATTCCGCGGTACCACTCTAATTAGGCATTACACCTCACTTACGAATATAACGGTTTTAACCGTACTTGTTTTCACAAGTAAGCTCTTGCTTGCAAACAAAGGCTTACTTTTAAGTAAGAGATTGTTTGCAGGTAAATCATAGGTAAGTTCATATTATATCGTTACTGTTTTACACCCAAGGGGCATTCTAGTTCTTTTCATGACCCTAACAACAGCTCTCTTTAAAAGGATATAAATACTACTACTCCTAATCAAAGCAA
>NZ_JAENWL010000388.1 GCF_016650095.1 Clostridium sp.
TAAATAAACTAAATAAACTACGAAATAATACCTTCTAATTTTTGATGTACTGGCATAGAACTATATTCTTTTTCCATCTTTTTCATTGTATTTAATATAACAGCATCTGCAATGCTCATGCCGTCTCGCGATAAAACTCCTAAATTCACAATCGTGTCTTCTGCAGTTTCTGCAACAATTCCATTTCTTGCGGATACAATAGAATCATTTATAGCTAAAATCGCAGATTGTACAGCAACTGATGCAGAAGTTGAAAGCTTTAGTGAACATCCTTCCTTTGCTCCATCACATATCATTCCACTGGTGTTTGCAATGGTATTCTTTATAACTCCATCCATTTGGTCATAACTTGCGCCCATTAACCATGCTATAGCTACACCTGACCCAGTTCCAGCTGCAACGCCACAAGCACATAATGCCGATAATCTACCTATATAATATTTCACATAACTATTCACCATGTGACTTATGGCCACTGCTTTAGCTAACTTTTCATCATCCACATTAAATTTATTTTTATATGCAACTATAGGTAAAATTGCTGTGAGCCCGTTATTTCCGCTTCCATTACTACTCATAACAGATAGACTTGCCCCTGACATTCTAGCATCACTAGCAGCCGCTGTTAGCATCATTGAAGATGTCATCAAGTTCTCTGACAAAATCCCTTGTTGTATACTTTTTTTAAGACTAAAACCAACTCCCATGCCCATTTTACTATTTAGACCTACTTTAGCTATAGCTTCATTCATTACTACTCCTTCTAACATAAAAGCAATATCCTCATGAGGTATTTTTTCAATTTCACTTATAATATCTCTTATTTTTAAGTTGTATAAAATATTCTTCCCAACATTATTTTTTTTATCCTCTTCTCTTAAATCTAAAAGAACTTTTCCTTGGCTTTCAGCATAAACAAATCTATTATGTTTTCCACTTATAATCACATTGCAATTTCCTTTATCTGTAACAAGATTTACTTCTACGTAGATTTTATCATCAGTATCTTTAATATTTAATGATAATTTCCCACTATGTAAAAGCTCTTTCGCAAGCTGCACTTTGGTTTCATTAATTCCTTCGAGTACTCTTAGATCCTTTTTACTTTCTCCACCAATAAAACCAAGGGCAGCTGCAATATAAAGTCCAACTTCCTGAGTATAAGGCACCCCAACTGACAATCCATTTTTATATATATTAGGACTAACAAAAACTTCCGCTTTCTCTATATAATTAAAAGTTATTAATTCTTTAGCTTTTGCACTGGCAAGAGCAACAGCCACTGGCTCAGTACATCCCATAGCTGGAACAACCTCTTCTTTCAATGTTTGAACTATAAGATTTCTTAATTTCATAAAATCACTCCTCTACGAATTATCCTAAGATACATGAAAAAAATAACTTGCATATAGACTTGCTATTTATTTGAATGTGCCTTGTACATAATTAGAGCAATATTCATGCCAATAAAATCATGCTAATAATACCCATTTTAACGTTGTTTTTCTCATAATGATAAAAAATAGTGAAAAACAGTATCATAACGAGAATTAATTCTCATTTTGATACTGTTTTATTCCATATTCTTTTAACTTTCTATATAATGTTGCTCTACTTAATTCTAAAGCCTCAGCGGCCTTTGTAATTGCCTGTTTGCTATGTCCAAAATATTCTAAAGCTTTTTCAATTTCTTTTTTCTCCAGTTCCTTAATAGGTATAATCCCAACATTTTTGTTCAACTTTGTGGTATTGTCTGAAACTTTTAACCTTTTGGGCAAATCCAAACATTTTATAACACTACTACCGCACATATTTACAGCATATTCGATGGTATTTTCGAGTTCACGCACATTGCCAGGCCATTGATAATTCATAAAAATTTCTAAAGTAGCATCATCTATTTTATCTATATGCTTTCCTAGCTTAGAATTACATTTATCCAAAAGATAATCCACAAGAATTACTATATCATCTTTTCTATCTCTTAAAGGAGGTATATTAAGGGGCACTACATTTAATCTATAAAATAAATCTTGCCTAAACTCTCCTTCTAATACCTTTTTTTCTAAATCTTTATTAGTAGCCGCAATAATTCTTACATCAATAGGAATAGATTCTTTTCCACCAATCTTCTCAATGACGTATTCCTGTACTACCCTTAAAAGTTTAGTTTGAAGATGAATGGGCATATCTCCAATTTCGTCTAAAAATATTGTTCCTTTATTTGCTAATTCAAATTTTCCTGCCTTGCCACCTCTTCTTGCTCCCGTAAAAGCACCATCCTCATACCCAAAAAACTCACTTTCTAACAATTGCTCTGGAATGGCTGCGCAATTTATTGAAATAAAAGGCCCCTTAGCTCTGTTACTTTGGAAATGGACAGCCCTTGCAAATAGCTCTTTTCCCGTTCCACTTTCTCCTTGAATAAGTACAGTAGAAGTGGATTTGCAAGCTTTTTCTGCTTGTACTTTAACCTGTTCCAAGCAGTTACTGCTTCCTATAATACTATCAAAAGAAGTAATCATAGTCCCAGTGGTAATATTATTTACTGTTTTTAACAAATCAGAAATATTACTAAACGTGCATACAATACTGAAGCTTTTATCAGAAATACTAATAGGCTTTGCATCAAAAACCCCTCTAAAGTGGTGATTACTGCCTTTATATGTAAATTCTTTATTTTCTAAATTAATATGTTTTTCAATAAGTAAGTTAAAATCAACGGTGCCTATAAGGTTTTTTATATTGGTATTTAAAATCTCGTTTTTCTTAATCTTAAATAACTCCAAAGCTTTGGTATTATAATGAAGAATATTTCCTCTGTGATCCGCGACTACAATCCCTCTATCTACCGAATCAAGAACAATCTCAAGTTCACCTGCCAAAAGCTTTATTTCCTCTGTATTTTCCTCTTCTGTTAGCTTCGATGATATTAAATCTGCCATTCTATTCAAAAAATTCATTAAGTTTACTTTATTATTTATAATAGCTTTTCTTTGCTCTTCTTCAAAAGCAATAAGTCCAATAACACCAACAGTGTCATTACCTACACGGATTGGGCAACAAACCTCCGCAAATTCCTTACAATTTCCAATATTCTCACACTTTAAGCATGCAAAATGTTGCCTAGGATTTTCAATAATAAAGCTTTCCCCCTGTGTTAAAGCAAATCCAAAAACAGATTTTTCATTTACTTTTTCAAAAATAGAATTTCTATATCTTCCTGTGCCCGCTATTCTATTATAATTATTATCTACTACTGTCACATCTACGCCTATAACGCTTGATATTGCCTCAGAAATTTTCTGAACATTTGAAACGATTTTTATCAAATCCATACTTATCATCCTTTTGTTTTTTACATATATTCACACTTATTATACCATATAAGCAAAA
>NZ_JAENWL010000303.1 GCF_016650095.1 Clostridium sp.
CTTATATAGCGAAAAAATAAGAAGAGCTCAAAATTCAATATATAATTTTTCGAAATATTTTTATTTTAGAAAATCATAATATTTTTATTATAGGAAATCATAAAGGCAAATATTATTTATGAGTTACTATTATATAAATAATTAAGTTCACGAATATTCACGAAAATTTTATAAAAAAATTTATTAAAGACCTAGTCCTTATGATATAATGTTGTTAGAAATTCACTAAAATGAATCACACAAACGGGGTAAGGAGAATTAAATATGATACAATTTAACAAAGTAACTAAAATTTATGATAATAACGTAATAGCCTTGTCGAATGTTGATATTACCATTGAAAAAGGGGAATTTGTATTCTTGGTCGGCCCTAGTGGAGCAGGTAAATCTACTTTTATCAAAATACTTTTAAAAGAGATAGAATTAACTACAGGTAATGTTATTATAAACAATACCGATATAACGAAATTAACTAGAAAACAGATACCATATTTTAGAAGAAAAATTGGAGTGGTTTTCCAAGACTTTAGATTAATTGATACTTTAAATGTTTACGAAAATGTGGCATTCGCACTTCGAGTTATTGAATGTTCTCCAAGAGATATTAGAAAAAAAGTACCTATGGTTTTGGATTTAGTTGGATTATCAAAAAAATATATGGCTTTTCCTAATGAAATTTCAGGTGGAGAGCAACAAAGAGTTTCTCTTGCTAGAGCTATAGTAAATAATCCTACTCTGCTAATTGCTGATGAGCCAACAGGAAATTTGGATCCTGAAACAGCAATTGATATCATGAATATATTAAATGATATTAATAAAGCTGGAACTACAGTAATAATGGCAACCCATGCAAAGAATATAGTGGACTCTATGAAGAAGAGAGTACTCGCTATAGAAAAAGGTGTTTTAGCTAGAGATGAGCAAAGGGGAAGATACGGTTATGAAGATTAATACAGTTAAATATTTTATTGTGGATGCTTTAAGGAGCTTAAAAAGAAATAGAACCGTCAGTATAGCTTCAGTGGCTACAGTGGCAGCTACTCTATTTATTTTAGGCGTATTTTTATTGATTGTTTTTAATGTTAATGCAGGAGTTGAGGAACTAGGTTCTAAGTTACAGGTGAAAATTTATCTAAAGGATAATATAACAATAGCAGATAAATCAGCTATTGAAAAGGCTCTTAACGATGTGCAAGGAGTTTCAGAGATCAAATTTGAAGATAAAAATGATGCGCTAGAAAAGGTAAAGAAACAATTCGGAGAAGATAGTAAATCCTTAGTACAAGGTTTTGAAAAAAACAATCCTTTTCCTAATACATATATTGTAAGAGTAGAAAAACCGGAATTAGTGAATAATGTAGTTAAAGCTATTACGGGACTAAATGGTGTAGAGAAGATTAACGATGTTAGGGCACTTGTTGATAAACTTATAAAAATAATCAATGCTCTAAAAATAGTTGGCTTATTATTATTTTTAATCTTAATAAGTGTATCTCTATTCTTAATAGGAAACACAATTAAGCTTACATTATATTCTAGAAAAAAAGAAATAGGTATCATGAAATTTGTTGGAGCTACTGATTGGTTTATAAGATGGCCATTTATTATTGAAGGTATGATGCTAGGTGTATCCGGAGCAATTATTTCTACTGGAATACTATATTATGCTTATAGAGTGATTTTCGTAAAGTATAATATAACATTAATAGGAATTGGAGTTAACTTAATAAATCCTCTGTTGATATTAAGTACTACTTTATGGCAATTTATATTAGGAGGCTTAATTATTGGAGCAATAGGAAGTATTATATCAATAAGAAAATTCTTGATTGTGTAATATTTAATATATTTATTTTCTTATTAGTGTTATAAATTTTTTATAATTACATAAATAATAAATAGAGAATTGCAAAGAGGTGTATAAAATGGATGATGAAAATAAAGTAGATGAATTTAAAACAGTAGGGTTTGGCAGTAGAAAACCAAAAATAAAAAAAGGCAAATTGATTTTATGGATTGTAGTTTTGGTGATTATCACTAATGTTATAACGCTCGTGGTATCGAGTCAAATTTCATTAAGAACTCCAAATGGAAAAGTACTAATTGGAAGAGATGCCTATGACCAAGTATTAAAATTTCAAAAATTATTTTTAGTGAGAAATAAACTATACGAGTACTATGATGGTAAAATTAGTGATGATGTTTTAGTAGAAGGAGCTATAAAGGGCATGACTGATTCCCTAGAGGATCCTTATACAGTTTTTATGAACAAAAAAGAGTTTGCAGACTTTAATACTCAAACAGTAGGAGCTTATACTGGTCTTGGTTTACAAGTGGGAGTTAAAGATGATAAAATTATTGTAATTGCGCCTTTTGATAAATCACCAGCTAAAGAAGCGGGAATACTCTCAGGGGATGTTATCGAAAAAGTTAATGGAGTAGCTTATAGTGGGAAAGAACTCGAAAAAGCGGTTACAGTGATGAAAGGAAAGGAAAATGAAGCAGTTACCTTAACTATTAATAGAAAAGGGAAAAGTGCTTTTGATGTGAATATGAAACGAGCTACCATAGATTTGGTAACAGTTAAAGGTGAAATGTTAGATAATAATGTTGGATATATTCAGCTTTCAATGTTTGATGAAAACACTTCTAAGAATTTTGATGAAAAATTAGCCGAATTGCAAGGGAAGGGTATGAAAAGTTTAATAATAGATGAAAGAGGAAACCCTGGTGGACTTTTAAATCAAGTTGTAGATTTAACATCTAATTTTGTACCTAAAGGAAAGATTATAGTATATACAATAGATAAGAATAATAAAAAGATTGAGTATAAGTCAAAGGGCGGCCTAGCCATAGGCATGCCATTAACTGTATTAACAGATGCAGGGTCAGCAAGTGCTTCAGAAATTTTTGCAGGCGCTATAAGGGATTATAAGGTTGGTACTTTAGTGGGTGAAAAAACCTTTGGTAAAGGTGTGGTTCAAACTATGCTTTATCAAAGTAGGGATGGATTTGACGATGGTACTGCATTAAAAGTAACTATATCAAAATATTATACACCGAATGGTGAAAATATACATCATATTGGAATAAAACCAGAAGTTGAGGTAGTGTTTCCGCAAGCACTTAAAGAGAAAGAATATGATAGAAGTACTGATCCGCAGTTTAAAAAAGCTCTAGAAATAGCGAAGGGTAAAATTAAGTAACAACATAAGACATATTTGAATAAATAACAAGTATCTACCAATTAATTGGTGGATACTTGGTTTTTAACAACATTTACATAGGTGAGGGTTCATAAGTTATGTGGGGCAATAGAATATGTTTCATAGTAATTTGGGAGGAGAATTTTATCAAATGGAGATTGCAATATATACTTTAAAAACAGTTGCTTCTGCAATTGTAGACCCTTCAAATGCGTTTATTTTAATAATGATTGCATTAATTTTTTATAACAAAAACAAGAAAATTGCTACAATGCAGAAAATGATAATGGGAGAAAGTTTAGATTCACCTTTTGAACTAACTATATCCCAAATTGTATTGGGAATTTTTGCTGGAGCTATAGCAAGTTTATTATTTACATTTTTAGGGCTAGTTTTTGATGAAAATTCGAATATTTATTTATTGTTTATGGTGTCATTATTTTTTATGGCATTTAAGCCTAGATTTATTTGTTTTTCATATTCAGGTGCAGCGTTAGGCATCACTAGCATATTGTTTAAATATGCGGCTAATATATTACACATGCCAAAATTAGATTTTATAAACATAGATATTTTAACTTTAATGACTTTGGTCGGGATATTACATATTATAGAGGGAAGCTTGGTTATGATAGATGGATCAAGAGGCGCTATTCCTGTGTTTACAAATAGAGATAATAAAATTATTGGTGGGTTTGCCTTAAAAAGATATTGGGCATTACCAATCGCTATACTTATACTTTTTAGTGCAGCTACATCAGACTTAATGGGTGGGCAGCCAATAGTGACACCTGAGTGGTGGCCATTAATAAATAGTGATATAATCACGAAAATTGTGGAGAAATCAGTTATAGCGTCCATTGCTTTGTATGGTGTTATTGGGTATAGCGGTATTACTTTCACTAAGAAGAAGAAAAGCAAGGCCCTAACTTCAGGTGCTTTAATAATGGGTTATGGTGTACTACTAACAGCTATGTCACAATTAGCAGTATTAGGAGTGAATTTCCAATTATTTGTTTTGATATTTGCTGCAGCGATTCATGAAGGAATGCTACAACTTGAAAAGCATATGGAACTTACTTCAAAACCTAAATTTGTTAGTAATGAAGAGGGAATTATGGTGCTCGCAGTAGCACCTAAATCTCCTGCTTTCCTCATGGGGATTCAAAGTGGCGATTTAATAGTCCAGATTAATGACAAAAAAATAGAGGCTGAAGAAGAGATATTTAGTTTAATTAAGGGGAATTTTAATTCACTCTTGTTAAAAATCAAAAAACCTTCTGGTGAGTTAAAAGACATGAATTATAGCAATTTGACTGGGAATAAAAGATTGGGAATAGTAATTGTACCAAGGGAGGTACCACAAGATATCTCTGTAGTAAATGTTGATGATGAAAGCTTTAAAGATGTGTTAGAGAAAATGAAAAACAAAGATAAAGAC
>NZ_JAENWL010000299.1 GCF_016650095.1 Clostridium sp.
AAAAAAGTTCATGATTTTCTAACAGTTGGAGCAGCAGCACCACTTCAAGAAGCAGCGGTTACAGCCCTTAATTTTGAAGATGCTTATTATGCTGGACTTCAAAATACTTATACAGAAAAAAGGGACTTATTTTTAAAAGGCCTTGATGATATAGGATTAACATACACAACCCCACAAGGAGCTTATTATATAATGGTTGACGTTTCAGAATTTGGATCAACTAATGATGTAAAATTTTGTGAGTGGCTAGCAAAAGAGGTAGGCATCGCAGCAGTTCCTGGTTCAAGTTTCTTTAGAGAAGATGTAAATCATTTGATCAGGCTTCATTTTGCTAAAAAGACAGATACTTTAGAAGAAGCACTTAATCGGCTTTCTTCACTAAAACATAAGGCAAGGGGGCTTCGGTTATGATTGAAATAAGATGGCATGGTAGAGGTGGACAAGGAGCATTTACTGCTGCAAAGATATTAGGGGCCTCTGCCTCTTTATTTGAAGGCAAATTTGCGCTTGCTTTTCCATCCTTTGGGCCAGAAAGAAGAGGAGCACCAATACAGTCTTTTACTAAAATTGATGATAAGAAAATTATTGATAGAAGTGAAATAAGGAAATGTGACTATATAGTTCTACTAGACGAGTCACTTTTCGATAAATCATATATAAATGATTTAAAACGAAATGGGAAAGTGATTATTAATAGCATTCACTCAGAAAAATATGAACAGTATGGTGAGGATGTAGTTACCTTTGATGCAACTGGAATAGCTTTAAATATTCTTAAAAGACCTACCACTAATACTGCTATGATTGGTGCACTTATTGGCCTGTCAGGTATTTTAAGCATTGAAGCTGTAATTTCAGGTTCAGCGAACTATTTAAAAGGATTAGTGCTAGAAAAAAATAGAGAAGTTATAATTGCTTCTTATAATAAAGTTAGGGGTGAATAATATGATTAAGCCAGTTCTAAGAAAATATACTAAGCCCACTCATATATCGGAATACCCTTTAGGTCCTTGCTACAAAGCAGGACATCTTGTCACAAAGAACGCAGGCTGGAGAAATGAGAAACCAGTTATAGATCATGAAAAGTGCATTAATTGTCTGCAGTGTTACATGTATTGCCCCGATGGAGTTATTTACAAGACAGATATTAATATTGATATAGATTATGATTTTTGCAAAGGCTGTGGCATATGTGCGAAGATATGTATTTCAAAGGCAATAAAAATGGAAAGGGAGGTGTAGATAATGGCAGGAAGAAAAGCTTTTTTATCTGGAAATGAAGCCCTTGCAGAAGGTGTGAGACTTGCAAGGCCTCATGTTATTTCGGCTTATCCAATTACTCCACAAACAACAGTTGTGGAAAGACTCTCAGAAATGGTGGAGGATGGTAGCCTAAAAAGCGAATTTGTTCATGTTGAGTCAGAGCATTCCGCGTTATCTGCTGCAATGGGTTCAAGCGCTGTAGGTGCAAGAACTTTTACAGCTACTTCATCGCAAGGTTTACTTTATATGGCAGAATGTCTTCATTATGCTAGTGGTGGGAGATTCCCAATTGTTATGATGAATGCTAATCGTTCTACAGCACTGCCTTGGAATATTTATGGGGATCAAAGGGATTCACTTTCTCAGCTTGATTCAGGTTGGATACAAGTTTATGTAGAAGATGCCCAAGAAAGTCTTGATATGGTATTACAAAGCTACGTAATAGCTGAAAATAAAAAGGTTCTTACACCTATTATGATAAATCTTGATGGTTTTATACTTACACATACTTATGAGTTAGTTCAAATTCCTACAACGGAGGATGCTGATAAATTTATACCTCCTTTTGAAACACCTTATAAAATGGATCTAGAGAACCCTAAAAATATGGCGTTTACTGCTGGACCTGGGGATAATATGGAATTCAAATATCAGCAACATAAGGCAATGCTAGATTCAAAGGAAGTTATTAGAGAAGTAGATGAAGACTTTGGCAAGCAGTTTGGAAGAAGATATGGTGGAATGGTAGAGGAATACCGTTGCGTGGATGCAGAAATAGTGCTTATAACTTTAGGAAGCGTAACAGGAATAGGTAGGATTGTAGTTGATGAACTAAGGGAGGCCGGACTCAGGGTCGGAGTATTTAAAATACGATTTTTAAGGCCTTTTCCAGAGGAAGAATTAATAAACCTCGCAAAACACGTAAAAGGAATTGGTGTCTTAGAAAAGGATGTATCATTTGGTCATGAAGGGACAGTTTATACTAATGTGAATTCTGCAATAGCGAAGGCTAGGGTTTCTATACCTTCTTATAATTTTGTTGCAGGTCTTGGTGGGAGAGATATTTCAAAGGATAATATAGCAGAAATGTTTCAATATATAAAAGAAGGGGTAGAAGGAACTAAAAAGGATTATGTGAAATTTGTAGGGTTGGGGGTGGAAATTAATGAATGAAAAAATAACTGCAAAAAATATTACTGACAATGAACTTTTTTATGGGCATAAAGCATGTGCTGGGTGTGGTGGAAGTTTGGCAGTAAGAATGGCATTAAAAGTTCTTGGAGAAAGGACATTCACAGTATTGCCAGCAGGGTGTATGTCGGCAGTAGGGTTTGTTTTTCCACAACTTTGTTTTAGTAATAATGCTATTATATCAACATTTGCAGGTACTGCTTCAATGCTTACAGGTGTTGAGGCTGGGGCAAGAGCTCTAGGACTTAAAAATTATAAGGTTCTAGGTATTGCAGGAGATGGTGGTACAGCAGATATTGGAATTCAAGCCTTATCGGGAGCAATAGATAGGGATGATAATGTTATATACATTTGTTATGACAATGAAGCCTATATGAATACAGGTATTCAAAAAAGTAGCTTAACTCCATTTGGAGCAAAAACTACTACAACACCAGCAGGAGAAAACATAAGAGGAAACATCAAGAATAAGAAAAATATGTTTGAAATCGTAGCGGCTCATGGAATAAAATATGCAGCTACAGCAAGTGTTGGGTACATCCAAGATTTTATAAATAAGGTGCAAAAGGCATCAGAAGTTAATGGAACATCATATATTCATGTGGTTGCTCCATGCCCAGTTGGATGGGGAACCCCAACAGAGGATACGGTTAACGTGGCTAAGGATATTGTGGATTCTGGACTATGGTATTTGGCCGAATATGAAGATGGCGATTTTAAACTAAATATGAACCCTAAGGAGTTTACTTCTGTAAAGAACTATCTCTTAAGTCAAGGAAGGTTCAAGCATTTAAAGGATGAAGATATAGATATTATTGTAGAGCAAAGAGATAAAAAATGGAAATATATTAGAAAAAATTGGATTGAATAAAAGTTAATACAACTTATTATGGTTATGTTTAAAACTAAATAAAAATAACTCATGTAGAGCTTAATACAAAGGAACAGAAAGCACTACATGAGTTACTATATTTATAATATTCAATTAATATTTTTTTCGGTTTCGCTAAGAACTTCATTCATACTTCCAGTTCTATATCCTAACAAATCAAGAGTTACATATTTAAAACCAATACTTTTTAACTCATTCGCAACTTTATCCATAATTTTGATGTCAAAGAATTTATCTCTTTCTTCAGCATTTACCTCAATTCTTGCTATATCTTCATGATGTCTTACCCTTATCTGCCTGAAGCCCAAATCCATTAGAAACTGCTCAGCTCTTTCAACCATACTTAGTTTTTCAACAGTTATCTCATTACCATATGGGAATCTTGAGGATAGACATGCAAAGGCTGGCTTATTCCAAGTAGGTACGCCAAATTTCTTTGACAATGCTCTTATATCATTTTTTGTTAAACCAGCATCCTTTAATGGACTAATAACTTTAAGTTCCATAGCTGCCTTTGTTCCTGGCCTAAAATCAGAAATATCATCAGCATTTGAACCGTCTAAAACTGCATTAATATTATTATCATCAGCAACTTTTCTAATCTTAGAGAAAAGTTCTTTTTTGCAAAAATAACATCTGTTAATAGGGTTTTTAGCGAATCCTTCAATTTCTAATTCTTCAGAGATTATGACTATGTGTTTTGACCCTATGCCTTCTATGTATTTAACAGCTTCTTCAAATTCTCTTTGGGGGTAAGTTGAAGACTTTGCAGTAATTGCTATAACGTTATTACCCAAAACATCTGTGGCTACCTTTAAAAGAAATGTGCTATCAACACCGCCAGAATATGCTATTGCAACACTTCCCAAATCTTGTAGACTATCTTTCAATTTTTGAAACTTCAAATCTAATTCCATATTTATCCTCCATGTCTTAAAGTAAGTGCAAGCACTAACTAAATTTAATTTTAAGTATAAGCTTTATTGTATTTTATGACATTATACGGCTATTGGCAAATCAAATAACTACTTTATATTATAAAAAAAGGTTTTAGGACAGAATCATTCTGTATCTAAAACCTCTAATTATTTAATCAATATCCTGAAGCAGTGATTAAACTATATCTTCATTAAAAAGTACAGTGGATAAATATCTTTCACCAGTATCCGGAAATAAAACAACGACAGTTTTCCCCTTATTCTCACTTCTTCTTGAAATTTCAGTAGCTGCAAAAGCTGCTGCCCCGGAAGATATGCCAACTAATAACCCTTCAGTTCTAGCTAAATCTCTACTTGCTTTAAATGATTCTTCATTCTTAACTTTATATATTTCATCAATTATTTCAGTATTTAACAC
>NZ_JAENWL010000343.1 GCF_016650095.1 Clostridium sp.
GTGCCGCCCTGTCACGGCGGAGGTCGACGGTTCGAGTCCGTTCTGGGTCGCCATATGTTTGCTAGCATGGCTCAACGGTAGAGCAGCTGACTTGTAATCAGCAGGTTGTAGGTTCGATTCCTATTGCTAGCTCCATTAAAAGTCCTAAACATTCGTTTAGGACTTTTTTTATTCGCTATAAAAAACTTTAGAAGGTATTGATAGTTTTCATAAGTAAGGATAGTTCGTCTTTAAAACGAACTATCCTTAAATTTAACTTTCATTTATTTTGATTTACTCAAATTTTTCTTTATTCTTATATCATCTCCGAAGAATTTGCAAAGTGTAAAATTTCCAAGTAACCTAGAAGTTATTCTTTCGGTGTAGGTATGCAATAAATTTTCAAGTGTCAAATTAGTGGACACTAACATTTTTTTTTGTTTTAATAACTTGGTGTTAAGTAGATTAAACATTTCCGTTTTAGTAAAATCTGAAATTTGCTCTGTACCCAAATCATCTATAATAAGTAGATCACAATTTATTAATAACTCTTCTGAAGAAGTATCACCATTAAATCGAATTTCTTTTAATGTCTTTATCAATTCTTCAGCTGTTCTATATACTACAAAAGATCCTTTGTCGAGTAATTCCTTTGTAATGCAATGAGACAGAAAAGTTTTTCCAGTGCCAGAGCTTCCATAGAATAACAAATTTTCATCAGTGGTATCAAAATTTTTCAAAAATCTCATAGATTTAGATAAAATCTTTTCAATGTTCTTTCTTGGAGATTCTGATTCAAGGTCACTTTTTCTAGAAGGATAGTAATCTAATTTAAAATTATCGAAATTATGGGTTTTCAACATGCCTCGAAGTTCAGAACCAGTGTAATAAACATCTACAACCTTTTGCTTAAAGCAGGAGCATTTAGTATTTCCAATAAAGCCAGTATCTTGGCATTTAGTACATCTATAATGTAAATTCAAGTATTCCATATCAAAACCATTAGAAACTAATAACTCAGATTTTTTAACTCTTAGATCTATTATTTTTTCTCTCAGAGCATGTAAATACTCATCTCTATTATAAATACTTTTTAAAGCGCTAATAGATAATTCTATACATAGTTTACCTATTTTATGATCTAAATCGATAATTTCAGGGTGAGTATTTTCTATATGAGTTTTTCTTTTTCTAAATGCTGATTCTTCTTCTAGTCTTATTTTATCATACACGGCTAGTATTTTAGTTTGATATCCTTTAATCATTATTATCCCATCCTAGTAATTTCTTTTCAAGTTCATCGAAGTCATAGGCTCTTTGTTCATAATCATTAAAACTACCTTTGGTAGGCTTTCCACCAGCAGTATTATTTTTAGTAGTTAATGATCGTTTTTTATCTTTTTTCTCAATATCCTCTAAAGAGTTTATACCATCTTTAAACCAACTATTTAAAATTCCATCAATATATTTAAAATCAGCTCTGCCCAGCCTATCAAAACAAATATCACAAGCTTTAAATATAACTTCTAGAGAGAATTTATAAACATTTACCCACTTATCTAATATTTGTTCTTGGGGTTTCATTATTTCAGGGGCTTTTATTCCTAGGTAATTTAATATTTTTCTAATATTAATCCATTTATCTTCATGTTTTTTTATATAGGATTGGGCATCTTCAATGTTTTTAATATTAGCATCATGCCAAGCAATTGCAATAGTTTCAAAGTATCTATAGTCTACTTTACCTTTTGATACACAATATTGAATTAAAAGAAGTATTAGCTCTGGTGCAAAATTATAATCTTTTTGCCAGCTTAGGTACATAGTCATTTCTTTTGGTGAAAGAGGTCTGGCAATTAGTTTTTCAATCTCTTGAAGCATACCCTTTATTGAAGAATTGTTTAGTTCTTCAAGTAAGCTTACATTCTGAATATTTTCATCAGGAATATCTAATAAATCCGGGAATTCAATGTTGAAATTACCCATATTATCAATGGGGGTCATTTTGATTAGATTCTCATCATTCCAATAGGTCCAAGCGTTAACAACATCCGTTTCTAGCAGCCCAAGGGTATTTGCTATAACGGAAGAGGTAGCACCTATTTCTCCAGATGCACAATATTTTAGCCCTAGAAGGTAAACCTTAACAAACTCTCCTCTAGCTCTAGGCATAAATTTATCTATAAAAATATTACTCACTGGAGTATATTTATAGTTTTCATTTTTAAACATGAAAGTGCTCATAAAGTCACTACCTTTCTTTTTATATTATAGAACTATAATTTTTAAATGCAATATAATACGCTACGTATATTATGGATATTATAAATTATAATTAATGTCTTAGTTTATAAAAATTTTATTATTCAACCTATAGTATACCATATAGTTAAAGATAGAAATAAAAATAAACCATCAATTAATGTTTATTATTAGATGAAATGGGCATATTAAGTAAGTATCATAGGAGGTATCGTCTTGAATGCTTTAAAATGGAACAAAAATAAAATATGTGTGGTACTTACAACACTCATATTTATTGCCACTATTATGTATTTTAATACTTACAGGTTTTATGGTTATAAAGTTTCTATAGGGATAAATACCATAACATTTGTAAAAAGTAAGAATGGATTTAATAAAACATATAAGGAATTGCAAAGCGAAATTGAATCAAAATATAGCAACGTAGTTACATTGCAGGATTTTACTTTAACAAAAGTAAAAGTAGATGATGATGATGCTATGGTTATAAGTGGAGCTAATCTTAAGAAAGTAATGTTAAAAAAATTCAATATAGTTGTAGATGCAGTTCTAATGAAATCTGATAATAGAAAAGTTGCATATGTGGTATCTGAGAATCAAGGAAAAGAAATTTTGAATGGTGTAAAAGATTATTATTTTAAGAAGGCAAAGCTAAATAATATTAGAAAAACAGATATAGTAAATAAAATTAGTTATGAGTCCGTTAAGGTTAAAACAGGAGATTTATATGAAAATTCTAAAATTATAAAGGATTTAATAATATATAACAATAAAAATCAAATACCCCTTATAACGGTTAAGGTAGAGGGGAGTATAATTAAAGAACAAACCATATATCCTACTACAATTATAAAATCTTCTGATAAGCTAATGAGTGGGGTTAGCAAGATTGAACGCGAAGGCATAGATGGAATTAAAAAGGTTACTACTGAGGTAATAGCCCTCAACAATAATATAGTATCTGAAAAATTTTTAAAGGAAGAAACTATAACACCTGTGCAAAATAAAGAAATATACGTGGGAACAAGTAAGCCAATAATACTTGAACTTGCGCATATGAACAGTCCATCAAGAGGAAGCATAAGTTCAAATTTTGGTATGCGTTGGGGAAAAATGCATAAAGGAATTGATATAGCGGCTAATTTAGGTGCAACGATAAATACTGTATTAGATGGTACAGTTACTTGTGCAGCGTGGGAAGATGGATATGGTAATGTGGTGAAAATCGCTCATAATGGAGGCATAGAAACTATATATGCACATTGTAGTGCTATTACTGTAAAAAAAGGTGAAGTTGTAAAGTGTGGCGAAAAAATAGGAGAAGTAGGAAGTACTGGTAATAGCACAGGACCCCATCTACATTTTGAGGTAAGAGAAAATGGTGAGCCAATAAATCCTCAAAAATATATAAAGTAAAAATAAATATATGAATAATATTTTCTTATAAGTAAAAAATAATTAAATTAGCCAATGTATTTTAAATGAAGAGAGCTTTTATGCTCTCTTCATTTTTAATGAAAATATATAATTATTGCTACTATGCAAATATAATAGTAATCAGTCTATAGTAAAATGTTATGGTAACATATGTTACTGTAATTTTAGGCTAAATAGATTATTATTAATTTATAGATTTAAAGAATAAACAAATATTGGAGGAATAATAATGAGCGCATTTTTAGCACCTATTCACACCTGGTTATTTAATAAAATACTACTGGCAGAGGATTTAGAGAAAAATTTAAAAAAAATTTATATAGATAAATATGGGATTAATGCAAAAGATATTGCCCAAAAATCATTAGCTTTTGGGGAGCCAATAGACACCACGAAAAATATAGAGGATATAATTGATGTATCCAATATACATGGGTGGTTACAAGAGGA
>NZ_JAENWL010000283.1 GCF_016650095.1 Clostridium sp.
TATTCTAATATTTAAAAAAAGTATATTTAATAAACCTAAACAAAAATAAAACATCATTTTCATCTTAAGAATGAATATTTATTCCATAGAAAAAATATTCTTTTTTTCTTTACAAATGCAAGTTTTTCTTCTAGAATAAAATAAGTAATGCAAAAGTAGAAGCCTTAAATGGTAAAATTAAGCAGATTGTATATCGAAGTAGAGGTTTTAAAAACATAGATAATTTACTAGATTCTGTGCTATTCTTCTGTGGCGGCTTTAAAATTGCTTTACCAAACAGATAAAAGTCTTTGGGTAAATAATTTATTTAGTATATAATTAACAAGTTACCCATTGAATATCACGAAGAGCCAAAAATATTAATAATAAAAAACTATATATAATATTTTATATCCAATAATTGAGTTAGAAAATAAAAATATATATCCAAAGAACTTAAAGTTTCAAATCAATAAGAAAGGTCATTCAGCTAACAGATAAATATAGTTAACAATGGAATTTATCGTGAAATATATCAGAGAATAACCCACTAATTGGTTATAACCCCCAAAGCATTAGTGCAAAGCTTAAAAAAAAGGAAGACATGAAATATGTATGATATTAATGGAATGAATGATGAACAGAAAGCTCAATATTTTATAAATTTTACCAAAATTTATAAAGAGGGACTACCTTTATACAAAGGGAATAGAGAAGCTATGATACTGGATTTTCAGTATCCACAGTTATGCATAAAAAAACAAAAAGGTGAAATTTTTGTTTCAAGATGTCTATACCCCCCCCTTATGTTTAGTCCACAGTCTAATGGATCTGATTATGAGGCCTCACAGCTAGGCTATTGTTTTGACATAGAATTATTTTTAAAGATAGAGAACAGCATTAATATTTCAGCTAAATTAAAATTAAAATTGTCAGAAATCAGAAAGTACTGGGACAAAGAAAAAACTACAAATAAAATAAGAAAAGCCTATCCTACGGAAATGGCACAAGCTCTTAAAGTTGAAAATTATGCAAAAGATAAGGCAGTAAGTTATCCAATATACAGAATGAGCGGAACTCAACTTAATTATTCAAAACTGCTGGATAAGGGTATTTCAGGACTAGAGAATGAAATCAAGAAAAAAATAGAAACAACCGAAAGGGAAATAGATGAAAGAAGTTTTTTATCAGCATGCCTTAGTTGGTTACATACTTTTTCAAAAGTGTGCATAACATATGCAGATGATCTAGAAAAGAATGATAAGCTCAAGGATTGTATGAACCATATAGCAACAAAACCTCCTGAAACTTTTTATCAAGCACTTCAACTGGTCCTTTTGTGGTGGACACTGAGTGGAAGTCTCAATTTAGAAAGAATGGATATCTACATATCGAAATTTTATGTTAGAGATATTGATAATAAAATTATAACAGAAGAGGAAGCTCTGGAGCTACTATCACTCTTCTACAAACAATTAGAAATCAGAAACCATATATATGACACGAGGATAGTTATAGGAGGGAAAGACCGTAAGAATTTAAATGAAAGTGATAGATTTTGCATTCTATCGATCAAGGCAATAATGAAAAACAGAGGTACTGTTCCCCAACTCACACTTCGCTGTTACCAAGGAATGAATGAAAATGTTTGGAAACTTGCTTTGGAAGCTAATGGAAAAGGTTGTACTTTCCCAATGCTTTATAATGATGATGTAAATATAAAGGCAGTATCGGAAGCTTTTAATCTTCCCCTTGAAGAGGCTAACAACTATTGTCCATTTGGTTGCGGAGAATACGTAATTGCACATAAATCCGTGGGTACTCCAAGTGATATAATAAACCTGGCAAAAGCTCTAGAAATAACTTTAAATAGAGGCAGAGACTTAGAAACGGAAGAAAAAATAGGCCTTAATTGTGGTTATTTGGAGGATTTTAAAACTTTTAGAGATTTGTTTAAAGCCTATAAAAGACAGGTTGAATATTTTGTTAGTTATTCTGCACAACAGCAAAAAATTGAATATGAAATAACTTCAAAAGAAGTTGATTTCCTACCATTTTCCATCCTTTATGACGATTGTATTGAAAGAAAAAAACCTCTGCTTTCTGGAGGTGTAAAGTATCTTGGTGGAACTCTTGAATCATATGGAAATGTTAATACAGCAGACAGTTTAACTGCAATTAATGAGCTGGTATATAAAAAGAAGGAAGTTACATTGCAGGAAGTTTATAAAGCAATGAAAGCTAATTTTATTGGATATGAGGATGTTCAGAAAAAGATGATCGATTGTCCAAAGTATGGAAATGACAATGAAATTGCAGATAAAATGCTTGTTGATGTAAATAAACACATTTGTAATTTTACTCGAAATCAAGCCTCAGTCGTGGGGTTGGATAGCTATCTTATAGTAATAATAAACAATAATACAAATACCCTTCTCGGAAAAATAACAGCTGCTACAGCGGATGGAAGAAAAGCCAATACTTATCTTGCCAATGCTAACAATCCACAAGGATCTGCTGATAATAAGGGACTTACAGCAATGTTAAACTCTATAGTAAAACCTTCAATTAAAATCCATGCAGGTTCTGTACAAAATTTGAAGCTTTCAAAATCAATGTTTTCTTCTAGAATGCTGAATAAAACACAATCCATAATAAAGGTATATTTCCAAAATGGTGGAAGTCAATTGATGCTAACAGTTATAAGTCCTGGAGAAATGAAGGATGCAGTGATACATCCTGAAAATCACCAGAATCTATTAGTAAGAATTGGAGGCTTCAGTGCAAGATTTATTGATCTTGAGAAAGAAGTGCAAAAAGAACTTATTTCAAGGACACTATATTAATGATAGGTACTATTTTTGATATCCAACGTTACAGCGTCTACGATGGCCCCGGAATAAGAACAACCGTATTTCTAAAAGGTTGTCCACTAAATTGTATATGGTGCCATAATCCAGAATCCCAAAACATAAGGCCACAACTTTCATTTAAAGAGGAAAAGTGTATCTATTGCGAAGCCTGTTCCAGTATTTGTGCCAACAATGTTCATACTGAAATTTCAGTAATAGACAAACACCATGTGTTAAATTTTGCACTTTGTACAGGATGTGGATTATGTATAAAAAACTGTCCAAAAAATGCACTAGAAATAATAGGAAAAAAAACCACTGAAAAAGAAGTTTTTAACGAAGTAGAGAAAGATATAAAATACTACCAAGCTTCAGGAGGTGGAGTTACTATTTCAGGAGGTGAACCATTTTATCAGATGGCTTTCCTTATCGAATTGTTGAAGGAGGCAAAGAAAAGAAACATCTCGGCCTGTATTGAAACCTGTGGATATACAGATACGAAAAATTTTACAAAAGTACTTAACTATACAGAAAGTTTTCTTTTTGATTTTAAACATTATGATAGTTTTCAACATCAAAAATACTGTGGAGTAGGCAATGAACTAATAATAAAAAATCTGAAATATCTATCATCGACAGGAAAGGCAAAAATACATTTACGATGTCCGATAATTCCAGGGATTAATGATTGTATGGAACATTTTAACGTTATTGCAGAACTATCTCAATTATCTGGAGTTATTGATACTGAAATAATGCCATACCACGACCTAGGAAAATCCAAAGCAAAATCAATAGGCAAAAATTATAAAATTGATACAACCAGTGTGAACATGGAAATAACAAAACTCTGGGAAAAAAATATTCAAGAGTGTGGTTGTAATAATTTATTAACTAATTAAAAGGTACCATATAATCTGTGGTAAAGTTTTAAATAATTAGCCATTAAAATGAGTAAAATTAGATTATTTAGGGAAAATTTAGATTAGGAAATTATAAGAAATATATTGAAAAAGTCATCAGTAATATCAATAATTTCATAAGTGGTGCTATTTATGATATTGGATGATGCTTTTTGCAATATTGGTGGTGCCTTAAATTGCGATTGGTAGTACATTTGCGCTAGAATAACCAGTTACATTAACTAAATTTATTGACTTATTAGCTACAGAGCAAATAGACTATATTAAGACGGTTAGTAATGACGTTGATAGATAGATAAATATGTTCCATATGTTCAAATGTGTATAGACCCTTTTCTCCCTATCACTTGGGCTCAAGTATCACTTGATTGAGTTAGAAAATATGCTATCAATAGAGATAGAATGATACTTGGGTAAAGATGTAGAAGATGACCTTAAATGGGAGACGAAGTACCGATAGAAAAATCTAAAATTATAAAGAATTCTAAATTTACACTATGTAAAAACCCTGAGAATCTAAATGTAAATTGAAGAGAAAATCTAAAAAAACACAATTTAAGACATAAAAGCAGTTATGGTAAAGTTTCATCACAAGCTGCAGAAAGTGCTTTGAGAGATTTAAAAATAATTTGAGTTGTTATCCTAGAGCAATAGATACTTGGAATAGGAATTGGAGATTTGTTAAGCAATTATTCAATTATCCTTCGTATGGTCGAAAGGTAATGTTCACAACAAATGCTATTGAAAGTGTTAATTCAAGCCATAGAAAAGTTTTTAAAAAATGAGCTTTTTATAATGAAACTGCAGCTTTAAAACTACTGTACTTAAGGGTTAAAGAATTACATAAAAAGGAGACGGAAAGTACTATAAGAAATTAAGCAAAAGTAAGAAATCAACTATACTTAATGCTCGGTAGACAAGAAAGAAATCTATAGATTTCTTACAATTTGTGTTAAGAACTTCGAGAAGATTGGCACTCTCTAAACTTTTAACTTTTTTCTGTTAACTTAACAAGTATAGAAAAAAAACACTAATAAATAATTAAGATTCCGATTACCGGGCTTATACGAATTTACATTCTACGAGTAGCAATTATACTTCTTGCACGTTTAATAATTTCTTGTTGTTCTTTTGATTTATGAGCAATAACTTCTATATATAGTGCATCAGTAATAACTAGAGTTGCTATCCTTTCTGAAAACA
>NZ_JAENWL010000341.1 GCF_016650095.1 Clostridium sp.
CTAACTTCTATTAAGGGGTTTGCAGAAACCTTAAAATATGTTGATGATGCAGAGACGAAGGAAAAGTTTTTAAATATAATAAATGAAGAAGCTGAAAGATTAACTAGGTTAATCACAGATATCTTAACACTTTCAAATATAGAGCAACAAAAGGAACTTAAAAAAGAAAAAATTAACGTCAATAATATCGTAGAAGCTGTATACAATTTAATGAAAAACACAGCAGATGCAAAAGGAATCCACTTATCAATTCAGCAGCAGGACATAAAAACATTTATAGGTGATGCTGATATATTTAAACAAATGTTAATTAACCTAGTAGATAATGCAATAAACTACTCAGAAACTGGAGATAGTGTTTGCATTGGAACTGAGAACACAGCTGATAAATATATTATATGGGTTAAGGACACTGGAGTTGGAATAGCTAAACAACAAATTCCACGTATTTTTGAGAGATTCTACAGAGTGGATAAGGCTCGCTCTAGGTCAAAAGGTGGCACAGGCCTCGGCCTAGCTATTGTTAAGCATATAGTACTTGAATTTAATGGAGAAATATATGTAGAAAGTGAACTCGGAATAGGTAGTAAATTTATAGTTGAAATTCCATACAATGAATAAAAATAAAGTTATCGTCGTAAAGGCGATAGTTTTATTTTTATTCATTGTAAAGTTTAATTAACATTAGTAGGTCTAGAGTTAACATTGGCATAATATAAAGTTAACGTTCGGGGTATATTATAATAAGAGTAATGAGTAGTTAGCAAAGCGATCCAAATAAACGAATGGGGGAATTATCGATGAAACGAAATAATTTAAAATTAATGGTGGCTGCATTAGCAGTTGCAATGACAGCAGCAATGTTCACGGGTTGTTCAAATAAACCTGAAGCTGATAAAACAGCTCCTGAAACTACAAAAACTGAATTATCAGGTTCAATAACTGCAGCAGGGTCATCTGCACTTCAGCCTTTAGCAGAACTCGGTGCTAGTATGTTCGCTGATAAAAACCCAGGAGCATCTGTAAATGTTCAAGGTGGCGGAAGCGGTACTGGACTTAAATTGGTGTCAGAAGGTAGTGTAGAAGTAGGAAATTCTGATATATATGCACAAGATAAAGAAGGAATTGATGCAACTACATTAAAAGATAATAAGGTATGTGTTATAGGATTTGCGGCGGTAACAAACCCAAAAGCTAAAGTAGAATCAGTAACAAAGGCTCAGTTAATAGATATATTCACAGGCAAGATAAAAAACTGGAAAGAAGTTGGCGGAGCTGACATAGCAATTACTATTATAAATAGACCCGCATCTTCAGGAACTAGAGCAACATTTAAAGAATTTGGGTTGGATGGTAATCAAGAAGCGACTGGCTTAACTCAAGATTCAAGTGGAGCTGTTAAACAAGCAGTTATGCAAACAGAAGGTGCTGTAAGCTACTTAGCATTATCATATTTTGCTGATGCAGCTAATAAAGAAGGTCTAAATGTATTAAAGATTGATGGTGTTGAAGCAAATGCAGAAAACATAAGTACAGATGAATACAAAATTTGGTCATATGAACACATGTACACTAAGGGTGAATCTACAGAATTAACAAAAGCGTACTTGGATTATATGTTAAGTGATGAAATGAAATCATCTATAACAAAATTAGGATATATCCCAATGGCAGATATGAAAGCTAAAAGAGATTAATGTTCTCTAAAGGCTGGCTGAAACCAGTCTTTATTTTGCATTAAAATAACTTTTTGAGGTAAAATGATATGAAAAAAAATGATATGAAAAAAATATGGTTAAAACTTAAAAATGAATATTTAGGACGTGGATTTGCAACATTTTGTGGTGCAGTTATAGTCATTCTTACTTTTGCAATCATTTTGTTCCTAACTATTAAAGGCTTAAGTACTTTTATAAAGCATGGATACTCAGTAGTTAACTTTATATTTTCTGGTGCATGGAAGCCAGAGGGTAGTGGGGAATCTTTACCTCCTCAATTTGGAACTTTGATGTTTATTGCTGGATCTTCAGCAGTGTCTTTCCTTGCAGTAATAGTAAGTGCACCAATAGGGGTGGCCCTGGCAGTATTTATGAATATAATTTCACCAAAACTTGGAACAAAAGTTATTCAACCTGCTATAGAGTTATTTGTGGGAATACCTTCAGTTGTTTATGGATGGATAGGTGTAAGTGTATTAGTACCTCTTATTAAAGTTTTTTTCGGAGGAATTGGGTTTAGTTTACTTGCGGGAGTACTCGTGATAAGTGTAATGATTTTACCAACAATCACTAGTATTTCGTCTGATGCTATAAGAACCATACCAAAAGATTATATTGAAGCATCGTATGGACTTGGGGCAACAAGGTGGCAAACTATAATTAAAGTAATTATTCCTGCGGCCAAAAGTGGAATATTAACAGGAATAGTCCTTGGAGTTTCAAGAGCCTTCGGAGAAGCACTAGCAGTGCAAATGGTTATAGGAAACTCAATTACCTTCCCAAAAGGATTACTTTCAACCACAACCACATTAACAAGCATACTTACTATGAATATGGCAAATACAATCAACGGGACTGCTTGGAACGATGCATTATGGTCAATGGCACTATTGTTATTAATAATATCATTTACATTTATACTTATAATTAGAAAAATTGGGAAAAGAGGTGAGATATAATGAGTTCTAAGCTTAAAGATAAAATAGCAACTATAGTTTTGTATATAGTTTCTGCTTTAGTAATTCTTTTGCTAGTTAGCCTCATAGGATATATAATATATAATGGAAGAGAATCATTAAACTTAAATTTTTTATTTGGTGAACCTAAAATTCTTGAAACTGGTGGAGGAATCGGTCGTCAATTATATAATTCGATACATCTTCTTGTAGTAACACTTATAATTACAGTACCACTAGGGGTAGGGGCTGGAATATATTTAGCTGAATACGCAAAAGAAGGCAAACTATTAAATATTATTAGATTGAGTATTGAAACTATGGCATCGCTGCCTTCTATAGTAGTTGGATTATTTGGACTCTTAGTTTTCGTTAATATGACACAATGGGGATATTCTCTTATTGCTGGAGCATTAGCTATAACTATAATAAATTTGCCAGGTATGACTAGAGTTTGTGAAAATGCTATTAAAGCAGCATCTTTTGGTGTTAAAGAAGCCAGTTTGGGACTCGGTGCTACTAGGTGGCAGACTATTAAAAATGTTGTATTGCCCTCTGCAATGCCTCAAATTCTAACAGGTGTTATATTAGCGGCTGGAAGAATATTTGGAGAAGCGGCAGCATTATTATATACTGCAGGTATGAGTGCGCCAACTTTGGATTTTACTAATGTAGATTTAGCAAGTAAGGCCTCAGCTTATAGTGTATTAAGACCCGCTGAAACCTTGTCTGTATATATATGGAAGCTGAATTCTGAGGGTATGGTACCGGATGCTACTAAAATAGCTAACGGAGCTTCAGCAGTTTTGATAATAGCAGTGCTTATATTTAATATATCTGCAAGAATAATTGGGAAAAAAATATATGAATCTCATACAGGAAAGTAAATAGGGAGGTAAGCAATATGGGGATAGTCATAGCTAAGAATTTAAATCTGCATTATGGAAATGTTCAAGCGCTAAAAAATGTAAACATTGATATACAGAAAAATTCAGTTACTGCGCTTATAGGACCATCAGGCTGCGGGAAATCAACATTTTTACGTACTATTAATAGAATGAATGATTTAATAGATTATGTTAAGATAGATGGAGAAGTATTATATGAAGATAAAAATATATACAGTCCAAATTATGATGTTATTGATTTAAGGAAAAAAGTAGGAATGGTATTCCAAAAACCTAATCCTTTCCCAATGTCAATTTACGATAATGTAGCATATGGTCCAAAAATTCATGGAATAACTAATAAGAAACAACTTGATGAAATTGTAGAAAGTAGTTTAAAGGGAGCTGTACTTTGGAATGAAGTAAAAGATAGACTTAAAAAAAGTGCGCTGGGATTATCTGGTGGGCAACAACAACGTTTATGCATAGCTAGAACTTTGGCAGTAGAACCTCAGGTTTTACTAATGGATGAGCCGACTTCTGCATTAGATCCTATTTCAACTTTAAAGATTGAAGAATTAATGGATGTACTTAAAAAAAAGTATACAGTTATA
>NZ_JAENWL010000177.1 GCF_016650095.1 Clostridium sp.
AAGTCTCTATTATAGATGGAGCTTTAATAGCCTCTGTTGCCGCTACATCAATTGGTATTACTAGGCCTGCTCCTGGATTCATTACAGTTCCTAGTGCCAATCCTATTGTAACTGCTATAGCTGTTGTGAAAAGATAATAAATAACCGTTTTTCCACCAATTCTACCTAATGTCTTAGGATCCCCAATACTAGCTGCGCCAACAATTAATGATGAAAACACAAGTGGAACTATAATCATTTTAATCAAGTTAAGAAATAAAGTACCCACTGGCTTAATATATGTTTGTGCAATTTCTGGGCTACCTTGTAATAACAAACCCACCACAATACCAAGAATAAGTCCTATAAATATTTTTGTCGTCAGTTTCAATTTTTTCATAATCCATCCCCCTATTTTATAATATTAATATGCAACCGGATATTGAAAATTAGTACATGCTTTTTTATATATTTATTGCGACACCTCCTTCTTTTATGTTTTTCAAAATACTTAACTTATTTATAAATAAGTTAAGTAATAACCCTGCTGCTACAGCTGAACCGATTACTCCTGACACATTTGGTCCCATATCATGCATTAATAAGAAATTAGAAGGATTTGCCCTTCCTTTTAATAACTCTTGCTGCCATTGAAACTGCAGAAACTCCAGTAGCCCCTCCCCAAACTTCCATAGAATAGTATCCTATCTTATCCATCTTCTCCAAAATAAGAAGGATTTCTGCTGTGGTAAGTCTTGTTGCAATTAAGTATTGATGTACGTCCATCCCTCAATGCTGTTTCAGTGACTTTAAGTTTTTTCAATATTCCACCTCTTTTCAACAAAAAGCTAACTCATTTAAAATAATGGTCTAGCTGAATGTTAAATACTATGTTACTATGCAATGATTATTTTATCCACATAAAATGTATCTCTTTTATAATTTAAAATTAATAAAAGTTAGTTTCCCAATTACTGTATAGAAATAAATTAAATAGAATTAGTTATATTTTATCATATTACATTTACAGTTTATATACATTTAATAACATAATTCATCATATTAACATTATTTAAATACTTATTTTTGATAAATTCCTAACTTTAAAATGCTCCCCTTTCTAATAGCAGATTTTCATTATTTAACCTGTCTACTTTATTGGGAGCATATAAGAGTTGTGTTACATTTGATATTAAGATTTCACGTGCTAACTCTCTATTGAACTTTTGGACGATATGTATAAACAACCCCATTTTATTACATTAGAATTTTTAGGAAACCTACTATATTTACTATAATTTACTTAAATGTTAGGTAACTTTTCTTATTGAGTAGTTGATATTTTTTTGGTTTTTAAGAAACTCCATTTAGTTTCTGTTGTTATTATTGCAATAAATATAGTTAAACAACCGAGTATCATTTTGGATGTGAATATTTCATTAAGTATTATAACAGATAAAATAGAACCGATAACAGATTCTAAACATAAAATAATTGCAGCGTGAGTAGATGTTGTATATTTCTGAGCTACATTTTGTATAAAAAATGCGAGCATTGTACTAAATATTGCTAAATAACCAATTGCAAACATTGTATCAGTACTTAATGGTTGTGGCATTGGTTCATAAATTAAAGCAGCTATAATTGAAAATACTGCAGCGACGCTTAACTGTATTATTACAAGTAATATAGCATCAACTTTTTCAATGAAAAACCCAACAGAAACTATATGAGCTGCAAAAAATACTGCACATAGTAAGGTCAAACCATCCCCAAGGCCAATGTGTATACCTCCATCTAAGGTGAGCATTCCTATTCCAATAAAACACATAAAAGCGGATATTAAAGAATACGTATCTGGTCTTTTTTTGCTAATTGCCCAATAAAGAAAGGGTACAATAACTACATTAGTTCCAGTTAAGAAAGCATTTTTACCAGCAGTTGTATATTTCATACCAACTGTTTGAGCAGCAAAGCCTAAAAATAAGAGAAGTCCAACCACGGCTCCAACCTTCAGTTCATTTTTAGTTATTTGCCTAACCTTTTTTCTAAAAATTAATAACATAATTATAGCAGAAATACCAAAACGCATTGCCATTATATAAAAAGGCGTAAGACTATCTAAAGCACCTTTTACGGCTATAAAACCACCACCCCAAAAAAATGCGACTAGTAGCAAAGACAGATCAGCCAGGATTGATTTTTTTTTGTCGACGTTGTCCATAGTTATAACTCCTTTATATGTAATATTTTACTGAATATCAATTTTAGTATTACATATACGAATTAATTTGTAAAGATTGTATCAATAATAAAATTACAAAACTAGTTCGCGTATAAAATGATAGACTATGGAGAGTTAAATCAAAGCTTTATTAAAATTCCTTTGTTTAAAATCTCTTAGGGTAGAAGTTCTGTAATAAATAAATTTTTTTCAACGCTTAAATCTATAAAGTTTGAATCTACAGTTATAAGTGGCCTCGAAATATTATTTGTGTCAATTTTAATTATCTTTCCAATAGAACCATTATTAAGTAATATCATTTCACCAGTGTAGTAATTTCGCATTTGTTCTATAAATGTAGTTAGGTAATGATAATCTAATAAACCCATACAGTCATGTTGCATAATCTCTAACACGTCAAAGGGGGTTTGCTTTTTACTATATACTCTGTCTGAGGTCATAGCATCAAACATATCTGCAATTCCTATTATTTTAGCAAAAGTATTAATTTTATCTTCTTTTAAACCAAGAGGATAGCCTGAACCATCTAAACGTTCATGATGCAATAGAACACCTAAGCTTACAGCTTCATCTAAATAAGGAATGTTTTTTACAAGTTCATAAGAGTAACGGGAATGTTTTTTAATTTCTTCGAATTCTAATTTCGTAAGTTTTGTTGGTTTATTTAATATAGTTTGGTTAACTCTTGTTTTGCCGATATCATGAAGAAAAGCTGCATATGTCAAAAGTGTTAAATCCTTCTTAGGCAAATACAACCATCTACCAAGCATTGAACTTAAAAGTGCAACATTCACACAATGTCGTACGAGGTACTCATCTATATTTCTAGAATTTGTTATACTCTTTAAAATAGAGCCATAATCATTAAGGTTTTCTAAAATTTCTTTAGACATATTTCTTATTTCTGTTAAGTCTGGCTCAGAATTTTTTTCTATGCTACTTAAAAAATTATCTATGCGACTTGAAAAATGATTTAATACATTTTCAGTTTCAATTAAGCTCTGCGCTTTTAAATTTGGAGAACTAGACGCTAAGGATTCTTCGCCCGCCTCATAGATATTTATAGTATTTGTTGGGTAAAATTCTAATATTTTTTCAATCATTAAATTATTTAATGCAATTTTCTTTGCAACTAAAGTTAAACCGTTTAGTATTAAATCTTCGGCTAAAATCATACTTGGTTTTAGATCGTAAATGCTTATACTTATAACTTTTGGTTTCATAGATGCATCTCCTTTAAATAAATTATTGAAACTTTTAATATTACTCAAATCTAGGTAATAGATTATATATTCTAATAAGTTTATTTTACCATAAAAACTGGCATTAGCCTATAGATTAAAAGATTAGAGAGTAGGTAGACCTTCCCTTAAAGGATTGTTCTTTATTTATTGACATTGATGATTAACATATTTATAATTAAATAAAACAGAGCGAAATACTAAGATTTAATTTAACCACTTCAATTTACGCAGATTAGAAGAAGATGATTTAGAGGAGAGAGATAAAAACATGGAAATATATTTAGATAACAGTGCAACTACCATGCCTTATGAAGAGGTTATTGAAGATGTATGTAATACTATGAAGAATTATTATGGCAATCCATCTTCAGCGCATAGTTTAGGTTTTAAGGCAGAGCGGAAACTTAGGCAGATGCGATTAAATATTGCGAGTAGCATAAATGCTAGTAGTGAGGAAATAATATTTACATCTGGAGGAAGTGAAAGTAATAATTTTCTTATAAAGGGCTTTGCTAAGAGCACTTCTCATATAATAACTACTAAAATTGAACACCCAAGTATACTTAACACTTTTAAGGTATTAGAAGATTTAGGCGCAAAGGTTACTTATATTGATGTTGATGAAAGTGGCAGAATTGACGTGGAAACGCTTATAGACAGCATAACTAAGGATACCCAACTTGTTAGTGTAATGCATGTTAACAACGAAGTAGGGGTTATACAAGATATTGAGAGTATAGGCAGATTAATTAAAGAGAAAAGTAGTAGGGCTAAATTTCATGTAGATGCAGTACAAAGCTATGGGAAGCTTCCTATTGATGTACAAAAGTTTAAAATTGATTTATTATCTACTAGTGCACATAAAATTCACGGACCTCGTGGAATTGGATTTGCATATGTTAGAAAAGGCCTTATACCTAATTGCTTAATAAGCGGTGGGGGACAAGAAAGAAATTTAAGATCTGGTACAGAAAATCTCGCTGGAATTGTGGGATTTGAAACTGCGGCTGTGATTAGCTGCTACAATCAGTCTAAGAATTTTAATAAAATTTTAGAATTAAAGAAATATTTCATAGAAAAACTTTCTAAGTTCGATGATGTTATAATTAACAGTAAACTAGAAGAACATTTTACCCCTTATATACTAAGTGCTTCATTTAAGGGAGTTAAAGGAGAGGTGCTACTTCATTCTTTAGAAGAAAAAGGTATATATGTGTCTACGGGTTCCGCATGTTCTTCAAAAAACCATAAAAGTAGTGAAGTATTAAAGTCCCTTGGAAGAAGTTTAGAGGAGCAAGCTGGAACTATACGGTTTAGTTTTTCTGAAGAAAATAATAAGGAAGAAATTGACTACGTAATAATTGAATTAAATAAATCGTTAGAATTTTTAAGAAAGCTAAATAAAAGATAAAGAGGAGTACGAACACATGAGAAAATTGATTTTGGTAAAATATGCCCCGGAAATATTTTTAAAGGGACTTAACAGAGGTAAGTTTGAAAAAAAACTTAAAGACAATATAAAAAATGTATTAAGAAACTTAAATTACGAATTCGTTGAAGACTCTGGGAGATGGTTTATTTACTCAGAGCAAATGGATGCAATTATAGAAAAGGTTAAAAATGTATTTGGAATAATGGAGGTTTGCGTAGTTACAGAAATTGAAGCGAACATGGATAGCATTAAAAAGCAAGCGCTTTTAGAGATTGAGGGAAGCTCCGCTAAAACTTTTAAAGTGGAAACTAACAGAGCAAATAAAAATTTTAGCCCAGGGTCATTAGACGTAAGTAGAAAAGTAGGGGCACATATATTACAAAATAATCAAGACGTAAATGTAGATGTACATAACCCAGAGTGTACTATAAATGTTGAAATAAGAAATATGGCATACATTTACTCTAAAAGAATAAAGGCTGTGGGTGGATTACCTTATGGAATGAACGGAAGTACTATGCTTATGTTATCAGGAGGTATAGATTCTCCTGTTGCAGGATATATGATGGCAAGGCGTGGTGTAGAACTTTCTGCAGTTTATTATCATAGCCATCCGTACACAAGTGAGAGAGCAAAAGATAAGGTAAAACAATTAACTAATATTTTAAAAGAATACACTGGAAAATTAACGTTATATGTAGTACCCTTTACTGAAATCCAAATGCAAATTATAGAAAAATGTAGAGAAGATGAATTAACAATTATTATGAGAAGATTTATGATGAGACTTGCTTGCGCACTCGCCGAAAAATATGGTGTAAATTCAGTAACAACTGGAGAAAGCATAGGGCAAGTAGCTAGTCAAACTATGGAAGGGCTCGTAGTAAGTGATGATGTTTCCGATAGACCAGTTTTTAGGCCCCTTGTAGCTATGGATAAAGTAGACATTATAGATGTTTCAAGAAAAATAGATACTTATGAAACTTCCATTTTGCCTTATGAAGATTGTTGTACAATTTTTGTTCCTAAACATCCGAAAACAAAACCAAGGTTAGTAGAGATAATCAAGTCAGAATCTGTTTTAGATATTGATAAATTAGTTGAGAAGGCTATAAGCGACATGGAAATTTATAAATAAATAAGAAAATTAATGTTAGTCCACTGATAATGTGTATTAAATCAAAAAAAGTGTAAATAATAATAGAGGAAATACATATTAAAGGGGTGATTAACATGGCTAAAAAAGGTGGAGAAAAAAAATCAGGTTCTAAGGACACAAAAGATAAAACTCAAAAGAAGAATCAAAAAGGTGAAACAGTTAAATAACGAGTAGTTTAAAAAATTAAAGATGTAATTAGGAAAAGTAAGCTAACAAAATGATTTATAATTTTGTTAGCTTACTTTTATTTTATAAAAATGATTTATTCTAAAAGTTTTAAATAACCTAGGTCAATAACAGAAAATTAATTGTAAAACTTAGTATTTTTTTACTTAAAACAAATTATTATGATATTATTGAAACAAAATCCATTTTGTTATCGTCTAATATTTAGAGTGGGAGTGAGATATGTGCCTATTGTGCCTTTAGTTCAAAAGGATAGTAAAGAAAAAAAAGATATTCATAGTGAAATAGAGAGGCTTATTAATTGCTATGGCGATGATGTGCTTAGGGTAGCATATCTATATGTTAAAGATATGCATAAAGCTGAGGATATTTTCCAAGAAGTCTTTATAAAAATATTTAAAAAATATGATTCATTTAAAGGTAACAGTAGTGAAAAAACTTGGATTATGAAGATAACAGTAAATGTATGTAAGGACTATTTTAAAAGTTTTTGGATAAAGAGAGTGCTTTTAAATAGTGATAGAGATGAAGAAAGAGAAATTTATAATGAAGAGTACGATGCCCAAAGTTTAGATGATAATATAATCAAAGCAATAGAGTCCCGAGAACTACTACATCAGGTTATGAATTTGACCAATAAATATAAAGAAGTGATTATTTTATATTATTATGAAGAATTTAATACTAGAGAGATTAGTGAAATGTTAAAGCTTCCAGAGGGTACAGTTCGAACTAGATTATTTAGAGGGAGAGAATTATTAAAAAAGAATGTTACTGGGAGGATTGAATATGAGGGATAACTTAGAAGGATTAACAGATGCATTTAATATGGATTTAAAGATTATAAAAGTAAGTGAGGAATTAAAGTTAAGGACACTCGAAAAATGCATGAGAAATAAGAAAAACTCAATTCATAAATCTGTTCTGAAAGTAACATGTACTATAGCGGCATGTTTATTAATGGGAATTATAATATATCCTATTTACAGTAAAAATAATGAATTGCATAATGAATCAATAACAATGGATGCTAGGGATAAGGGT
>NZ_JAENWL010000215.1 GCF_016650095.1 Clostridium sp.
AACTTATCAGTAATTGGTGTAATTTCTGGTATAGTTGGTGCTAGGTTGTTTTATATACTATTTTATGACCCTTCTTTTTATTTAAGCCATCCAATGGATATATTTAAGATAACTGAAGGTGGATTGTCTATACATGGAGGGTTATTTGCAGCCTTAGTTGCTGGGTACTTTTATTCTGTTAAGGTTAAAATATCATTTTTCAAATTAGCAGATATTTCTGTAATGGCAGTAATACTTGCACAGGGTATAGGAAGAGTTGGTTGTGATGTGTTTGGGAAGGTAATGACTAATATAATGCCTTGGGGAATTAATGTAAGTGGGAATATACTTCATCCTGCACAGGCATATGAATTTATATTAGATTATATTCTCTTTATTATTTTGTGGAGAAAAAGTGAAAAACAAAAATATGAAGGTGAATTGTTTGTTACTTATATTATAGGATTTCCTATAATTAGAGGAATTGTTGAGTCCTTTAGGATTAATCCAGTAATAGGGGGACATTTTTCAATAGCTCATATTTTAAGTCTTTTATTTATAATAGTTGGACTAATAATTTATACTTATTTAAAAAGTAATGGAAAGTATGAAATTAAAAGCCATGACGAAATTACGACGCCTACATATTTAAAGAGTATATATTTAATCCTTCTCATAACTTTTTCTCTTATGATTTTTTATATGATTCAGGGGTGAATTTATAAAATTTAATTTCTTCATAAAATCTACATAAAAATATGGTAATATACAATTAAAGAAATGATATCAGTAATCAATATTTTTTTGAAGTGTAGATACCCCCCTACAGGGGTGGGTATTAAATAGAATGGAATAGTTTTCTTTGAGAGGGTATAGGAAGGAGAAATTCAAATGAATAAGGAGCAAGAGCTAGCAATTAAATCCCTTAAGACATCAAAAGGACAAATTGAGGGGATAATAAAAATGATCGATGAAGGTCGGTATTGCATAGATGTATCAAATCAAATAATTGCGGCGCAATCTCTACTTAGAAAAGCAAATATGTTAATTTTAAAACAGCATCTTAATCATTGTGTAAAAGATGCATTTATGAATAATACCGGTGAAGATAAAGTTGATGAAATAATTGATCTGCTTTCTAAATTAATTGGTAATAAATAATATAAGGAGGGATGTAATATGGTAAACAAAGCACTTAAAATTGAAGGCATGACCTGTGCGGCCTGTGCAAAAACTATAGAAAGAGTTTCAAAAAAATTGCCTGGTGTTGAGGAGGCAAATGTAAATTTTGCTACGGAAAAATTAAATATAAATTATGATGAGTCAAAGATAAAATTGGAGGATATACAAAATGTAGTTGAAAAAGCTGGATATAAAATATCAGTTCAAACAACTAATAAAACCTTAAAGATAGAGGGAATGACCTGTGCGGCATGCGCAAAGAATATAGAAAGAGTTTCGAAAAAATTACCAGGAGTAATAGAAGCAAATGTAAATTTTGCCACAGAAAAATTAAGTATTTCTTTTGAATCATCATTAGTAAGGACAGCGGATATAAAGAAGGCAATTGAAAAAGCTGGATATAAGGCTCTAGAGGATGAGAGCAACGTAGATTTGGATAAAGAAAAAAAGGAAAAAGAAATGAAGGCTCTATGGAATAGATTTTTGATATCTGCAATTTTTGGAGTTCCATTGTTATTAGTTGCAATGCTACCAATGATTGCATTAAGACTTAATATTATGATGCCTGATAATATTAATCCAATGATGCATGTGAAGGTTTTTGCTCTTCTACAATTAGTACTTGTTATACCAATAATGGTTACAGGTAGAAAATATTTTATAGTTGGATTTAAATCACTATTTAGATTAAGTCCCAATATGGATTCATTAATATCAATGGGAGCATCCGCTGCATTCTTATACAGTATATTTGCAGTATATGAAATATTGATTGGCAATACTGGTTATGAGATGTATTTTGAATCTGCAGGTATAATTTTAACCCTTGTAACTCTTGGAAAGTATTTAGAAACGGTAACTAAAGGAAAAACCTCTGAGGCAATTAAAAAGCTTATGGGGCTTGTACCTAAAACCGCAATTATAATTAGAGATGATAAAGAGGTTGAGATTTCAATTGATGAAGTAGAAGTTGGAGATATAGTAGTAGTTAAACCAGGAGCAAAAATGCCTGTAGATGGTGAAGTGGTAGAAGGAACTACATCTGTAGATGAATCAATGCTTACAGGTGAGAGTATGCCAGTAGAAAAAAGTATTGGACATAAAATAATTGGTGCAAGTATAAATAAAAATGGAGCTATTAAGTTTAAAGCAACTAAAGTTGGTAAAGATACGGCCCTTGCACAAATAATAACCTTAGTTGAAAATGCACAAGGATCTAAGGCGCCTATAGCAAACATGGCTGATGTAATATCGAGTTATTTTGTACCTGTGGTTATAATACTTGCCTTAGTGTCATCAATAGCATGGCTACTCGCTGGCCAATCCGTAGTATTTTCATTAACAATATTCATCTCAGTACTTGTAATAGCCTGCCCTTGTGCCCTTGGTCTGGCAACACCTACGGCAATAATGGTCGGAACCGGAAAAGGGGCAGAAAATGGGGTGCTTATAAAAAGTGGTGTAGCGCTAGAAACTGCACACAAAATTCAAACCATAGTATTTGATAAGACAGGAACACTTACTGAAGGGAAACCAAAGGTAACTGATGTAATTACGGTAGAGGGTATTGAACAGAATTATTTACTTCAATTAGCTGCGTCAGCTGAAAAAGGCTCTGAGCATCCATTAGGTGAGGCTATAGTTAAGGGAGCAGAAGAGAAATCCTTAGAGTTTAAGAAAGTAGAAAACTTTAAAGCTATACCTGGTTATGGAATAGAAGTTAGTATAGATGGTAATAAAATAGTATTAGGGAATAGGAAACTTATGATAGATAGTAAAATTTCCTTAGAAAAATTAGAGGAGGTTTCAAACAAACTTGCAGAGGACGGCAAAACTCCTATGTATATCGCTATTGAGAATAAGTTAAGTGGAATAATTGCAGTTGCTGACACCGTTAAAGAAAATAGTAAAAAGGCAATTGAAACACTGCATAACATGGGAATAGAAGTTGCCATGATAACTGGTGATAACAAAAGGACTGCAAAAGCTATTGCGGCTCAAGTTGGTATTGATATAATACTCGCAGAAGTTCTGCCAGAAGATAAAGCAAATGAAGTTAAGAAACTTCAAGCTGAAGGTAAAAAAGTTGCTATGGTTGGGGATGGAATTAATGACGCACCAGCACTAGCTCAGGCAGATATTGGTATAGCTATAGGATCAGGTACCGATGTAGCAATGGAATCGGCAGACATAGTTCTAATGAGAAGTGATTTAATGGATGTACCTACAGCGTTACAGTTAAGTAAGAAAACTATAACAAATATAAAGCAAAATTTATTTTGGGCTTTTGGGTACAATATATTAGGAATACCTATTGCAATGGGAGTGCTACACTTATTTGGAGGTCCACTTCTAAATCCTATCATTGCAGCATTGGCAATGAGTTTTAGTTCAGTTTCGGTTTTAACAAACGCATTACGCTTAAAAGGCTTTAAGCCATTAAGATAAATATCGAAATTCAAAGAAAAATAAAAATTGAATGGAGAAATAAAAATATAAAGGAGAAATAAAAATGAAAAAGAAAATATTAATAGAAGGTATGAGTTGTGGACATTGTTCAAATCATGTAAGCGAGGCCCTAAAGGACCTTGGAGCAAAAGACGTAGAGGTAAATCTTGATAAAAAATTTGCTACTGCTGAAATAAGCGAGGATATTACAGATGTTGCAATTAAAGCAGCTATTGATGAGGCAGGATATGAGGTTGTAAAAATAGAGATAGCTTAATTATAAAACACAAACAAGTAAAATATGAAAATGCCCAATTATTATACAAAATATAATAATTGGGCATTTTATTAATATAAGATTTTTAAAAGTATTTAGAAAGAAGAGTATTAGCTTCATAATTACTACACAATTGAGTAGTATAATAAATGTATAGAGAAAAACAATCACAGAAAAAAAATAGAGGAGTGATATTGAATGAAAAATAAAGTTATGGTTTTAATAATAGCAGGCATCCTAACAGTAGGAGGAATTTCAGTTGCATATGCAACAGATAGAAATAATTCAACTATCAATGATTATAACAGACCCATGATGAGTTCGCAAAATAGTGATAATAATTCATCATATAATTATAGCAGAACCATGATGGGTGATGAAAGTATTGATGGCGTCCAATCAAATGGCGTCCAATCAAATGGTAGATATGAGGATATGATAAAAATAATGAGAGATAATGGTTTTAGTGATGAAGCAAAAGCAATGGAAAATAGAGATTTTAGTTCTATGGATAATTTGATGAATAACATAAGTGATAAGGATTATCAAAAGATGATTGACATAATGGAAGAGAATGGATATGGGTCTATGGTTAATATGATGAACTCCATAAACAATGGAGATATGACAGATGTTCATGAGAGCATGATGGGTAGCTAAATGGTATAGATATTGGATTTAAAGATAATTCTTTAGATATCTTAATTTAAGGTTCTATTATAATAATTTGATAGCAGTGTTATTTTATAAGTCATATCAAAAGAGTAGCTACTGCTACCTTTTGATATGACTTATTAACTTTAACCTTTATTTAGTGATTTTTGATTTTGGCCAATTAAAAAGTATTGAAAATAAACCACAAACTATCATTAAATAAGAATATATTGAAAAAGGAACAATTTGCATAGGTGATATTTTCCCAATTGTTGCTGCTAATAGTATTTGCGCTGCATAAGGGCTTATACCTTGAAAAGCAGACGAAAATATATCTAAAATACTTGCTGTTTTTATTGGGCTAACTCCATATTCATTTGACAAATCCTTTGCTAATGGTCCTGCAGTAATAATTGATATTGTATTGTTAGTTGTAGTTATATCTAGCACACTTACTAGTGCAGCTATACCTATTTCTGCTCCTTTTTTTGTTTTTACTTTGGACGTTATTTTTTCTAGTAGATACTCGATTCCACCATAATAATGCATAAGACCAACTAACCCCCCTACCATAATGGAAATTAGAGATAAATCTTCCATCCAACCCATCCCACGTTGTAATGCTGCAAACATTTCAACCATATTAAAACTACCCATTGCAAGTCCAATTATTGATCCTGAAGCTATACCTATCCCTAAAACAACCATAACATTTAATCCAACTGCTGCGCTTATAATGATCGCTATATATGGAATTATTCTAACTAATGAGTATGCATGTGTTTGCATCTGTGCATTTCCACCAGATAAAAAAGTCAATATTATTATAGTAATAACAAAAGCAGGTAAAATAATTAAACCATTTGACTTAAACTTATCTTTCATTTCTACTCCTTGAGTTCTTGTGGCTGCAATTGTTGTATCTGAAATAAAAGATAGATTATCTCCAAACATTGCACCTCCAACTACAGTTCCTAAAACCAAAGGTAGCCCCATGCCAGTTTGCGTTGCTATACCAACTCCTATTGGTGCTAAAGCCGTTATAGTTCCCATTGATGTACCCATAGAAAATGATAAAATAGAACCAACTATAAATAAACCAGGCAATAGCATGTTGGATGGTAAAATACTTAATCCCATATTTACTATGGAAGTAACGGCACCCATTGCATCTGCGATGGAATAGAAAGCACCTGCTAATATGAAGATAACTGCCATTAACATAATAGTAGGTTCACCAGCAGCCTTAGCAAATATATCAATCTTGTCAGATAATGAAGTTTTCGATCCTTTTTTATCCAATAATAAAGCAAAAGCTGTAGCAAAAACAAAAGCTACCAATAAAGGCATACTAGAGAATTTTCCCGTTAAAATTCCTGCCCCCATAAACAATATCAAGAAAAACACCAAAGGTAACAACCCTACAAAATTAGCTTTTTTATTCATTTAATTTTCCTCCTAAGTATAGTAATTATTTTTCTACTTTAATTCGTCCATATCCTTGATATAATTTTTATACATAAATTTAGTTTAACATTATTATATGAAGATAGTATATAGAATGTTTATTGAAAGTCTTAGCGAGGTTTCTCTTCTTCACAACATCTGCATAATTATAGGTTATTATGTAAATGTAAATTGATTAGGAGGTGTAGCAAGCATTGGTTTAACTTAATCTCAATGCATTTATGCATAAGGTGCACAGGGGAAATAAATTAGTGAGTTGTATTTTGATGATTAGTAAATATGGTTATTTATTGACAAAGTAGTATAAATATATTACAATACCTATAAAACATATAGGTATAATAAAAAT
>NZ_JAENWL010000099.1 GCF_016650095.1 Clostridium sp.
AGGTTAAACGCCCCTGCAATTATTTTCGGCGCAGAAGGCGAAAATTTTCATGGTGCTGACGAATATGCTACTATTAGTTCTATTACAAAAACGGCAGATATAATCTACAAGTTTTTAGTGAAAGTCCTTACAAAATAACAACCTATCATAAAATTTAAAAATTACAGCAGGATAGTATCTTTAATTGATAGCTATTCTGCTGTATACTTATATCAAATCAATTATAAATTGGAGGAAGATGCAATGCAGGCCGACATATTAATAATTAATGGACAATGCTTAAATCCGACTAATGAGAAGATTTATAATTGGATTGCAATAAAAGGGGATAAAATAGTTGGAATTGGAGAAGGAAATGAATACTCAAAGTTTTTAGAATCATCCGCAGAAATAATTGATGCAAAAGGAGCTACCGTTACAGCTGGGTTTTATGATAGCCACTCTCATCTTATCCAAACAGCCATCAACCATACTAGTTTAGATCTCGGCAAGGCTACTTCATTTAACGATATTGGAGATTTGGTTGTGGAGCAAGCTGAAAAGAATCCAGGCGAGCCCATAAGAGGATATCGTTTGGATGATCAAAATTTAAAAGAAAGAAAGCTTCCAGATAGATATATTCTTGATAAGTTTTGTGACACTGCACCAGTTTGGTTAAATAGAATTGAGTATCATACTAGCATTTTAAATACATATGCACTGCTACATTATAAAATTCCATTCTCCGTATCTGGAATTGAACTTGGAAGCAAAGGTATGCCAACCGGTATATTTCGAGATTTCGCAAATGCATTATTACGAGAAAGTATATTAAATAGTATGGATAATAAATTAAGATTAAAGGCATTAAAAAGTGTTATGCCATATCTCATCAGTTCTGGAATTACTACTACAGCCTCAATGGAAGGAGGCTTTATGTTTTGCAATAAAGATGCTGAATTTATCCACGAGTACAAAAATGCATTTCCTATCGATTTAGTATTGTTCTATCAAACTACTGATGTTCAAAAAGTTATATCTATGGGACTCAATAGAATTGGTGGTAGTCTTTTTATTGATGGATCTTTCGGTTCTAGAAATGCAGCACTAAATGAAGATTATACCGATGCCCCCGGGAAAAAAGGAGTATTATATTACTCGGAGGATGAATTAAATTCCTTCTTGCTTGATTGTTATAAAAACAATCTTCAAACTGCAATGCATGTTATTGGTGAGAGAGCTATCGAACTCGCCATTAATGCTCATGAATATGCTTTTAAAAAGACTGGAAATAATAATTTAAGACATAGATTAGAGCATGTGGAACTACCGAATGCTGCTCAACTTTCTAGGTCTAAAGAGTTAAATCTTATATACTCAATGCAACCTGCATATGAGCATTACTGGGGCGGTCCGGATAAAATGTACTTTCAGCGTATAGGGGAGAGGTATAAAATTACTAATCCTTTTAAAACAATAATAAAAAATGGTATCATAGTGTGCGGGGGTTCCGATAGTGATGTTACACCTGCTAGTCCCATTTTGGGTATTTACTCTGCTGTAAATCACCCTGTTGAAACGCATCGAATCAGTATAATGGAGGCCATAAAGATGTTTACCATTAATGCAGCTTATGCAGTGTTCGAAGACACAACTAAAGGTAGTCTCGATGTCGGCAAGTTGGCAGATATTGTAATACTAAGTGATGATCTTTTTAAAATAAATATTGAGAATATTAAAGATGTCACGGTTGAAGTTACTATTAAGTCAGGAAATGTCCTGTTTAATAACATTTGCTGCGAGGGTGGTGAGTAAAATGCCTGTTCTATCAATAAATATGCTGGGGAGAATAACCATAAAACATAAGAATGAGCTTGTTGAAAATAAGTTTAGTAGTAAAGCAATTGATTTAATTTGTTACTTATTAATTAATTCAGATAAAAAAATAAGTAGAGAAAAAATTGCGAACTACTTATGGGCAGACAGCAATAATGAGGCTTCAAGATCTAACTTAAGGTATTGTCTTTGGAGTATAAAAAGAATTATTCTTCCTGATGAAAAAGGAGAAGAATTTATTTTAGCTGAAAAACATTTATGTTATATCAACGAAAAGTATGATTTCTTTTCTGATATTTTATTTTTAAATGCTTATGAAAACAAGAATGACATCTCTCTTGAAGAATTATTATCCATTAAAAAGCTTTATGGTGGTGATTTTTTGGAGGGCCTTTATATTAATAAATGCCCTGAGTTTAATGACCTTGTCCTATTTGAAAGAATCGTATACCAAAACAAGAATATTGAACTTCTTAAACAAATATTAGAAAAATACGAGTCATCAAAACGATATGACAATTGTATAGAGATTTTAAAGGATATACTAGTTATAGATCCGTATAATGAGAATTTCGCTTATATGTTAATGGACAATTATAATAAAAATGGAAATAGATCTTCGGTTATTAGCTTTTATAAAAACTTTGAAAGCAGTCTTAGGAGAAACTTAAATATATCTCCTGAGAAGGAGTTAAAGATGCTGTATAATTTAGTGATAAGTGATTCTAATTGTATAGGACTAGAAACTGAGAAACTGTCTTTACAAAAAAAATCCTTGCATATAGACACATTTTGCTTGAAAGAAATCCCTTTTTTTTGGATCTCGGATGTAATTGGTAAAATTGTTGGGGCAATTGGGAGCAAACAAAAACTGATGTCTTTTAATCCAAGCTATATATCAGATTTAGCGTCTATTCAAAACAAAGTTTTATTAATCAGTGAAGAAAACCTTAAGGTGCTAGAGACTGTTCCAACTGTTAGAATTATTAATGCCTTTTACGAATTTTTAAAATGTGTTTGTGAATTGCATCAACTTCAAATTAAAATATTAAATTATGGTGATATGGATTCTTTATCTAAAGATGCGTTTCGATATATTGAAAACAGTAGAATAGAGGGGCTTGAGATTACACATAATTAAATCATCACCTTCGGATTTAAACATAACCGAAGGTGATAATAAGCTTCGCAGGCGATGATTTAACTTTCTTCTCCACCTACAAATGTATTTAGTACTTTTATCTTCAGAATGTCTAATGGTTTTATTAAAAATGGATCCCTGTCAATGACAATAAAATCTGCTAGTTTTCCGTTTTCAATTGTACCTTTTACATCTTCTTCGCCAGTTGCATAGGCTGCGTTTTTAGAAAATAAACAAATAGACTCGTAAACCGATAAATTCTCCTCAGGATACCAACCACCCTCTGGGTAGCCATTAAAATCTTGCCTTGCGACAGAAGCGAAAATCCCTTCAAAAGGATTATAGGATACTACAGGACAATCTGAACCACCTGTTAGAATTAGCCCTGCATCCAGCATTGTTTTCCAAGCATATGCACCTTTGCTTAGTCTGTTTTCTCCCAATCTTTCTTTTATCCAATGTAAATCTGTGCTTACGAAACTTGGTTGTATATCTACTACAAGTGGCAACTTTTTCATTCTTTCTAAAAGACTATCATTAATCAATTGCGCATGTATGACTCTAAATCTTTGGCCATTATAAGGAAATACTTTCAATACATTTTCTATTGAGGTTATAGTCACTTCTAAAGCCTTATCTCCTATTGCGTGGATTGCAGGCTGCAACCCTTTTTCATATGCAATTTTCATTTTATCATCTAATTCCGCTTGACTACATATTAAAATGCCATGAGTATTTTGATCATCACTATAAGGATCTATCAATGCTGCAGACCTTGCTCCAAGGGAACCATCTACAAAGAGTTTATATGACCCGTAGTTTGCTTTACTCATCTTTTCTTGGTTATAATTTTCCTTTTCAAATAGATCATCTAAACAAACCGTCACACGAACAGGAAGTCTACCTTCTTTTTCAAGTTCTCTATAAATTGTTATATCTTCTTCGAATTTCCATAGTTTGGCTGCGTAAGTATGTACTGATGTTAATCCTTTTGATGATATGTCCTTTAGCACTTTTAATATCGCTTCTTTTTTTTCTTCACGATTAATAAAGGAATCTGGGATTATTTCATCAAATACTTTAATGGTTCGCTCTCTTACTATTCCAGTAGGCTCACCATTGCAATCACATTCCACTGTGCCAATTACCTCTGGCACATATTCTTTTACAACTCCTGCCATGGAAAGTGCTAAGCTATTTGCACAGACTACATGTAAGCAGGATCTCCTAATTATAATTGGATGAATAGTGCTTATTTTATCCAAATCAGCCTTAGTAGGAAGCCTTCCCTCGATATACTTTGTGTCATCAAAATTTACTCCTTTTACCCAATTACCTGGAGCAGTTTTCTCAGATTTTATTTTCATAAACTCTATAACATCAGTAATACTTTTAGCCGTTTCTAAATTAACATCCTCTAGGTTCTTACAATGAGCGTATAAATGCATGTGGGAGTCAGTTAAACCTGGAATGATAACTTGATGTTCCAAATCGACTACTTCTTTTGCATCACCTAGTATACCCGCCGCTTCGATATTTGAACCTGTGAAAACAATTTTACCTTCTTTAATACCAAATGCCTCTATTTTGTCATTTTCTTCTTTCATCGTGTAAATATTTCCGTTTATAAATAACTTATCTATATTCACCTGTTTTCCCCCTAATCCGTGATTTTTATGTAAAGAGCATATTCTTCTATGTATTAAATTTTATACTACTATTCCTTATATAGGAAGAGATTTTAACTTTTTGCGTAATTCTTTAAAAAAAGTGTTTAAAAATATTCTAGTAGGATTATATAATAGTTTAAATAAACATTTTTTAAACATACTATCAACACTACTCAAATCTAAAATATAGATTTACAAATAATTACTTTGTAAATTACAAAACATCATATTTTTCGACAAGAATTCCTATATAATGATTGTATTTTGAAGAAAAAACATCTAAATTTGGTGTGTATTTGCAAAATGTTACTAATAATGTTATAATATATTACATATAATATATAAAATATAGCAGATACTATTGTAGATGGTACAAAATTTAATGAAAAGTGTTTTTTTTAATTTAATCACAATTAAGTATTGAAGGAGAGATTATGAGACAAAGTGGAAGAACACCGTTAATGAGAGCAAGAAAAATGGAGAAGGCATTAGGTATCGGAGAGATATATTTAAAACTTGAAGGAGCTAATCCATCAGGACATAAATATGATCGTATTTCAGAAGTTTTAGTTAAAGATGCTATTGCAAATGGTTTTGCACAAATTTTAGTTGATGGTTCTGAAAGCTATATAAAATCAGTAATATTATTTGCAGAATTAAATGAACTAGAGGTCAAGGTGCCTCTATTTAAGCAAGAAAAATGGAAGATGTCACGTTTAAACAAAGATATTTTAATGGACTTGCGGGATAAGAAGGACACGGGTACACGTACACACGCGGTTACGCGTGCGCAATTGAGAGCTATAGCTCGAGATAACAACATGTACTTGATGTGCGAATGGAACAGAAACAACATTATAAGTCATCTTGTTTTAGAAGATATGACGAAAGAGTGTTTGGAACGTATGAATTTTGAGGTTGATACCATTACGTTGCAATTAGGATTTGGATATACACTTTCCAGCATCTATGGCGCCATAATTAAAAGTTGGGTACATGAAAAATTAGTTGAACTACCTCAATTAATGTGTGGTGTTGGTCCAGCATGGCAGGAATCTTTTGACCATTACGCTAGGAAAATGAACATTGGTAAAATTGAAAGCAGTGATAGTAACGCTAAAGAAACAGATTGTTATTTACCTAATAGACATACAGATATCGTTGAAAATATTATGAAAACAATCAATGAGACGGGTGTTGAAATGATTAGTATTGAAGAAGATGATTATAAGAAGGCAGTTACTATGCTACGAGAACTTGAGGGTGTTACGGTTTCAAGAAAAGAAGCATATGCAATGGCAGCGTTTATAAAAAAAGCTCAACAAGGACTGATTAAAGATGGTAAACACTTGGTTATTTTAAACGATGCAAGAAGTGAAGTTGAAATATGTGAAATTAAATCTTATGAGGACAAAAGCAAAGAAGAATTATTCGCCATAGTACAAGATTGGTTATCGGTTTATCATGATTGTAGGGCTGAGGCAATAGATGCAATTGAAAGAGCTATGAAAGATGGCTATGTGTTATTTGCGAAGAGAAATGGAGAAGAACAAGGTATATGTGTTATTGTTAAAATGGGATTTGATGAGTTTCTCTCTGATTATCATCTAGCATATATTGGTGTTAAGACTGGTAATAAAGGTCGTGGTGTTGCGTCAGAACTGATTAGTCGCGCTATAGAACTTACAGATGGTAGTATATCTCTTCACGTTGATCTTGATAATAAACGTGCTAAGAATCTCTATAAAAAGATGGGATTCAAACATGTATATGATCGTATGATATATAATTATGTACATACAACTGAATAAGCAAAATTATAATATTTATATATAATTAATAGGTAAAAGTAAAAAATCAGTTAACCAATTTATTGGTCAACTGATTTTTTCATTTTTTAAGTATTTTAGTTTCTTAGTATACTATTTTTTCATTTCCTGTTTTCCAGTAACTTTACTTGTATCATCCATTTTGAATGTAGATTTAGCCTCATCTGTCGTAAAATATACATTTCCGTCAATTATAGCATCTTTTAACTGAAAGTTGCTTGCTGAAACATAAAGGTCACCTTTAAAAGTTCCATGTTCTATGCTACCCATTGGGCTATTAAAAGTTAATTTAGGTGCTGTCAACGTGTACCTATCAGTTACCTTATGATCCGCATCTTGAGCGTATAATGCTATCTTACGTTGCACCACATCTTTACCACTATCATCTTTTTTGCCGTTTTTAAATTCACCGTCAACCATAAGATCTTTATCAAAAGTTAAATCTTTCAAAGTTGCAATAATCCATGTACCCTTGGTGCTTATAGCATTTTCAAAAGCGGCTTTAGTATTTACAATAGAAGCTGTGGTTACTACATTTGGTGTTGTTACTGGCGGTGGTGTCACAGGTGGTGTTACCTCAGGTGCGACAGGCTTAGAACAGCCTACAAATAATACAGTTAATACAGCTGATGCTAATAATATTAGTTTTGATTTCATTAAAAATCCTCCTCATTAGTTATTATTTTTACTTGAATTTATTATAACCATAATGATGAATATTAATGTTTAAAAGTTTCTTTCTAATGTTTTAATTTTTGTAGGTTAAAATCCATAATACTAGAAATATAGGATAGGAATTACATTGGCGATAATAAATCCTAATATTAATATTTAATAAAATTTATGGTAATATCAATATATTGAAGATTTAAATAGAAGGGGGCGAAAAAAATGACTAAATTCTTTTTAGAAAACATAATGTTAGATAGATTACCGATGTCATTATCTGGGATTACACATACTTATTTTAATTTTACGGGAGAAGTCTATCCAAAATTGAATATATCACTAAAAAGAAGTGAGTTATCTTTGCCTTAAATACATTATAATTATGTTATTTTAAACCCAGGTGAGGATTAACTTGCCTGGGTTTTTTAGTTTTGATAACAGTAAACCAATTGTAACTACTCTTATATGCGTAATTTGTAGTCTTAATAAAGTAATTAGAAAATGGATTTTTTCTTGTTGCATTTTTACTGTGATTATATTATAGATTAGTTAACTGATTTAGATTAAAATCAAAATACATAAACTCCGGCAAGAATTTCTTGCGGGGGTTTTATTATTTTGTGAGCCAAAATCCATATTTGTATTAGCATAGAGGGGGAATTAATGATGATAGAATTAGCGTTAAAATAAGTAGAAAAATACTTTGGGGGTAATAGGATTCTTAGTAATATTACTTTTGAGGTTCAAAGTTCTGAAAGAGTTGGGTTAATAGGAAAAAATGGTTCAGGTAAAACTACAGTTTTTAAAATCATTGCTGGAATGGAAAATTTAGATAATGGTAGTATAACCATAAGAAAAAATTCGACTATAGGATATTCACACCAAATACCAGATTATCCGAAGCAATTTAAAGTAATAGTTATTTCACATGATAGATATTTTTTAGATAGAGTTGTAACAAAAATAGTTGAAATAGAGGATGGAGAAACTTCTTTTTATGGTGGTAATTACACTTATTATGTTAAAGAAAAGCAAAGAAGAATTTTTGAAGAATTTGAAGCATATAAAGATCAACAAAAGAAAATTAAGGCTATGGTAAAAGCAATAAAACAACTAAGGGAATGGGCTATTCAGGGGGGAAATGAAAAATTCTTTAAAAGGGCAGAAAGTATGCAAAAAAGATTAGATAAAGTAGAAAGAGTTGATAAGCCTCTTATAAATCAACCTAAAATTCAATTGGATTTTGCGGAGACTGACAGGTCTGGCAAGGATGTAGTAAGTATTAAAGGATTATGTAAAAGCTTTGATCAAAATCAAATATTAAAGGATTTACATTTAGAAATTAGATATGGGGAACGTTAACAAACTAAAAGAAGTGGAAACCTTAGAAAACAAAATAAAAGAGCTTGAGGTAAAACTTAAAAATATAGATAATGAAATGATTAATAAGGGCAGTGAATATGAAATATTATTGGGGTTAAGCAAAGAAAAACAAGGGATTCAAGAAGAGTTAGATTTAATTATTGAAAAATGGATGGATATAGAAAACCCTTAGTAGTATTTAATAAGGGGAAGAAAAATGAAATATAAAAATCAATTAAATTTTTAAATATCTATATTGGTTATTCATGGTATAATTTTGTTGTGATTAAAGCAACATAAATAAAGTTAATATATTATCTAAATTGATGAAGGGAAGTCTTAATATGAATAATAAATTATTAGAAAAATATGCTCTTTTATTAGTGAAGACAGGAATTAATATTCAAAAGAATCAAACACTTGTAGTCAATTCTCCTATAGAATGTGCTTCTTTTACTAGAATTATATCTAAAATCGCTTATATTGAAGGTGCTAGGGAGGTTGTTGTAAATTGGAGAGATGAACTTTCCTCAAAAATTAAATTCATGAATGCGAAAGATGAGGTATTTTTAGAATATCCAGATTGGCAGAGAGATTTTTACTTGTCAAATGCTCGCAAGGGAGCTGCTTTTTTAAGTATTTCAGCCTCTGACCCTGAGCTTATGAAGGATGTTAATCCTGATAGAATGTCAAAATCTCGTATTGCAGCAAGTACTGCAATAAAGGAATATAGGGATAGACTTATGAGCAATAAAAATGTTTGGTGTATTGCATCAATCCCAACTATATCCTGGGCAAAAAAAGTATTCCCAGAATTATCAGAGGATGAAGCAATGGAAAAGCTCTGGAACGCTATATTCAAAACTGTAAGAGTGGATACGGTGGATCCTGTTGCTTCATGGGAAACGCATAAAAGTAATTTAAAGAAAAGTATGGATTTTTTAAATTTAAATAACTTCAAATATTTGCAATATACAAATTCCTTGGGTACTGATCTTAAAATTGAGCTTCCGGAAAATCATTTATGGCTTGGAGGATCAGATTATACCCCGGGTGGCATAGAGTTTATAGCTAATATGCCTACAGAAGAGGTATTTACACTCCCTAAAAAAACTGGAGTAAATGGTATTGTAGTAAGCTCAAAGCCTTTAAACTATAATGGGAATTTAATTGAAAAGTTCTCACTTACTTTTAAGCAGGGTAAAATCGTGGATTTTAAGGCAGAAGTAGGTTATGATATTTTAAAGAGCATTATTGAAACTGATGAAGGATCTTGTTACCTTGGTGAGGTAGCATTAGTGCCATATGATTCCCCAATATCAAATTCAAATATACTATTTTACAACACACTTTTCGATGAAAATGCCTCTTGTCATTTGGCTATTGGAAAAGCATATCCTGTATGTATAAAAAATGGTGAAAATTTAAGTGATGAAGAACTCGCGGAGCAAGGAGTTAATGATTCCTTTGTACATGAGGATTTTATGGTTGGCACAGAAGATTTGCGAATAATAGGTATTAAAGCAGATGGAAAAGAAATACCTATATTTGAGAATGGTAATTTTGAATTTTAAGCAATTAAGGCGCATTATTGAACAAAAACATATTGTAAACATAACTTATTTATGTTAAAATAAGTATTAAATAGTAATGATATATTACTATATAGTAGAATCTAATCTGATAAACAACATATCCTCTTTTTAGGAAATTATTGTTAATCAATTTTAGATATCAGTTTTTAAATAAAAGGAGGAATATTTAAAATGGAAGACAAAACTTTAGTTTGCAAAGATTGTGGAAAAGAATTCGTATTTACAGAAGGTGAACAAGCTTTCTACAAAGAAAAAGGATTCGAAAATGAACCACAAAGATGTGCTGATTGCAGAAGAGCAAGAAAACAACAAAATAATAACTCATCTTACGGAAGATAGTTAAATAAGTATTATATACCCTATAGACACAAGTCTTATAGGGTTTTTTTATTGTGTAGAAAACT
>NZ_JAENWL010000208.1 GCF_016650095.1 Clostridium sp.
AAGTGGAATAATACTGAATTATATAAAGTTAATACTTATAAAATAAAAGCATCACAGTATAACCATTTTGATGAGAAGTATAATAAAAAAGAATTAAGTGAACGTTGGAACATATTTAATATAGATAATGAAAAAATTAAAATTCAAAGAGATTTATATTCTAGTTTTTTAATAATGAATGTAAAAGAAAATTTAGAAGAAATAGATAGAGAAAAGTGTTTTAGCGAATACGGTAATTTTAAGATGCTTCATGATAAAGAAATTAATAGACTATTAAGTAGTGACAATAAGAAAATATTAAGCATGGGAATATAAAAAAAAAATAAGGTTTTGATATGAGCCTTTAAACTATCGTTAATTTATCCATTGGGATAATTGGTAGTAAAAGTCTTAGAGAAGTCATTTAGTTCTTATATGTTGTAATTTATAGTTTTTATATAAATGAGAGTATAGGAGAAGATAATGTATTTAAGAACCCCATGCCTTTAGGCGTGGGAGTATCAGGATTTAAAAGATTTGTATGAAACTATTTATCATGTAGTAGAAAACTTTCCATACAATTCACATCATATATTCAAAGACTATGCTTTAGGTTTATGCTATGACATTCGACATGCATACGAAGGTCAAAGGGAAATAAAGGAGTTAGGTTTTGATGAGCGAGATAGTGCTAAATACTATGGAGTGAAAATACTGCTCCCAGTGTTATTGTTTCAATATAAACTGATTCGGTGGTTTAAAGGGTTTGTGACAATTACAAATAATCATCAAGCAAATTTATTTAGATTAGAATCTTGCATAGAAAATGCACTAAAGGAAATAGATGCTGAAATAGCAGACCAATGTATGTTACATTTTACATACAACTCAGGGATCACAGACAAGTATCTAAGGATATTCATAGATAGCTTATCAATAGAATATATGGAGAAAACAAAGGCAAAAAGAAAATCATCATTAGTTAGCATGCTTAATTCTATGAGTGAACTTTCACCGGAATATAGGGATTTTCATAAAATGGCAGTAGAACGTGCTGTTGAGTTAAATTGTAAACCAGAAAAATTAAATTACAATTATGATGAAAAAGAAATCATTTGGTAAATATTAATATAGATTTTAAGGTTGGAATTAACCCTAATGTTTGGGTGCAAATGTATAAGGCGAAGGCGTTAAAGAATTTTAAACAAGGTATATGTGAATATAGACACATATACCTTATTTATATATAAAACACCTTTGGGAATATGATACAGAATTTATATTCTTTAAAGTTGATTTAGCTGAAAACAAATAGTATACTATCAGTAAATGATTAAGTAGAAGAGAAGGAGTGGGTGATGATAAATGAGATATTATGAACTATTAGTTACAGCAATGTTGAATAAGGATATACCTTTTAATTGCAGTAATGAAGAATTGTCAAACTTTATAAATATAGCAATGCTTCAAGATGATGTTTTGAAGGCTAAACATTTAAGCAAGGGATTTAAGCATTATAATTTTTCCTCGTTTTATCCTACTGAAAAAGACAAGGTATATAAAAAAGGGAAAATATATTTATTTACTGTTAGAAGTGCCGAAAAGGATTTCATTCAAAAACTAAAGAGGACTTTAAAAGAAGTAAAACATAATGGCATCAATGTCATAGCAAGCGAATTAAAAGAGAAGAAGCAACAGTTCATAACAGAAATCAATACAATAACACCAGTTGTAGTTACGCTTAAGGAAGGCAAGCATTGGCAACATGGTGAAGATATAGAATTATTAAAACAAGGACTTCACAATAATTTGAGAAATAAGTACCAGCATTTATTTGAAATTGATTTAAATGACAACGAGCTTTTCTTTGATGGAATTATAATAACCAATCGTAAATCTATAATTACTCAGTATAAGGGTGGGTGCCTAATAGGGAACAAACTAAAATTACAGATCAAAACAGACGATAATTCACAGATTATAGCTACAATGTGTTTAATGAGTGGGTTGGGAGAAAAGAATAGTATAGGGATGGGATTCTGTCATGCCCATTAGGAAGGAGATGAGTTCTTGATAATTAATATGTTAGATGGTTTTAAATCTTATTATGAAAATCATGGGAACAGTGTAATACTTGATCATTATGATATGAAGCAAGGTCTATATTTTCTTATAAATAAAAAAGGAATAAAAGATGTTTTGTATATAAAGGATGGTTCAAAAGATAAAGATTTCGATAAAAAGAAATTAGAGCTATTTAAGTACTTTAAAGAAAGAGATTATATAAGTAAATTAATCAATTATGATACTAACAAAAGTGTGAAGAGCAAAACTATTCATAGTAATAATTACCTTACTGTGTTCGCAAAGAAAAAATCATTTTTTAATAAAGAAGTTATTTCATCTGAAATGATTAAAAATATTGAAGAATATTTCGAAGCTTTTAATTTATATTATGAAGAAGAAAAAATTGCAAAAGAAAGCAAAAGAGAACTAAAACCACAAGTTGAGATTTTGAATAGTACACCGGAATTTAATATGCATCTATATGAGGAAAGCAAGGAAGTATTTCTACATACTATATGTGATATTATTCAGCAGCATGAGGTACAGGACTTGAAGGATGATGATTATATAAGAATATTCTATCAAGAGGATATTGATAGTTACAATGATGAGTACAGACGTTATATGGTGAGGAAAGTTTTTAACAAGAGTAATTACCATATCAAAATAGATGGTGACATTTATGGTCTTTCAAGTGCAGACATGGGTACAAATCCATTAAAACCTTCACTTGAATTAAAGGGTACGAAGGTAAAGGTACCACTTAAACTCAACTTTGAAACTGCAATATTAGTGCAAAAGCTATATGATTTTCTGTACTTTTACAATATTAGAAAAAAGAACAAGACTACTGGAGAAATTGAGTATGTTCATTCAATTTATAAGACTTTATATATCCCATATGATTTTGATATAGAAGGTAAGGATCTAAATCAATATGTGGAGAGTAGTCAGCCTGTTCACTATATAAAAACAGGTAATGGAATAAGTTTTAATATAGTTAATTATGATATTATTCCTCCATTTAATAAAAAAGTAGACTTTGAATATAAAGACTTTTTAGGACTGGATAATAGTGATGACGAGAAATCACCTTATAAGCAAATAGAATTTATTTGGCAATTAGAAAGCACAATAGATTATTACTTTTTTGATGGGAAATTGAGAAATAATTACTTTGAGAACAAAATAAAAATATATTCTGATACAGTGTCTAAATATATAGTTAATTTAATGTATATATCAAGAGATTCATTTTATGAATGGTTTAGAAAGGGAAATAGCCAGGATATAAAGTCTATAATTGACAAAATCACTTATGACATTCTTGTTGAAAGGTTAAAAACAGTACAAAATTCATTAGGAATTATGAGGTTGGCAAGTCTTTTGAATTTAAGATTATCTTTACTTAGATATTTGGGAATAGGAGGCGAAGAGTTGGAAAGTAGCATAAAGGATACAAGAGAGTCTATTGGTATGAAGGTTAATTCACGCCAATACAATAGTTTAGATAATAAAATGCAGTTTTTCTATATTTCCGGTCAGTTAGTTTTCTTTTTAATAAACAAGAGCGTGAGTACCAATAAAACTCAGTTAATGATTAGGCCTTTCCTAAAATGTAAAGGGGTATCAGATATTAAGAAGAAGATTGCGGAGCTTCACATCAAGTATAGTTATGCTATAAGGCTTAATGACGCGAGATTTAATAAAGCTTTCTCTATGGTTATGGAATATGAAGGTGTGGAACCATTTAAGGAAAATATGGATACTTTTATGGCGGGTATATTAGGTAAAAACTTTATGTATACAAAGAAAAAAATAGAAACCGAAAAAAATGAAGAAAGTGAAGGTGTATTAAATGAAAAATAGAGTATATGGGGTATTAGGAATTAAAGCGATCAGAAGCAATTGGAATGCGGATTTTACAGGCAGACCAAGAACATCAGCTTCAGGAGAAATTATAAGCAGTGATAAGGCAGTTAAATATGCATATAGAAAATATTGGTCAAATGATGAGCAAAAGGTTTTCTATTTTAGAAGCTTAAATGAGAACTTAAATCCAAGAAGTTTGAAAGAAAGATATGAAAGTTTATTTACACCTTTGTCCGAAGTTAAAACTAGTAGAGAAGTACTTAATAATTTATTTTCGTGTGTAGATGTAATGAATTTTGGAGCAACATTTGCGGAATCAAAATTAAATTGTTCAATAACAGGAGCAGTACAAATTCAACAAGGTATAAATATTTATAAAGATTCTGAAATAGAAACTATGGATATTTTATCAGCTTTTAGAAACCCTTCGGAGAAAAAAGATGGTTCTGAAAGAGCGCAAACGACAATAGGAGAAATGGTAGTAGCTGATAGAGTGCATTATGCATTTGGATTTTCAGTTAACCCTCAGAATTATAATGAATTTGCTTTTCTAGATGGATTTGATGGTTACACAAAGGAAGCATATGAAGCGTTTAAAGAAGCTAGTAGAGTAGGGGTAACAGCACTAAATTCTAATACTAAAGCAGGCTGTGACAATGAATTTGCCCTGTTTATAGAACTTAAAGAAGGTTCAAAGGCATATTTGCCAAATTTAGTTGATGGTATTAGATATATTCCAGGAGAAAATGATGATAAAAACTGTTATGATTTAACGAATTTATCTTTCTTAGAAGATATTGATACAGAAATTGCTGCTATAGAGATCTATTATGATTCATATACAACTAACGTTAAAATGTGTTTGGGAGCTTTAAAAAATAAAACCAAGGAGATTAATATGTTCACAGAAAAACCAATTAATATAATTCGTCTTAAAACAAATAAAAAATAATATTAATTACGCTACTTAAACAGTATTCTTATAGAGGAGGGTTTTAATGAAATCATTGACATTTGTTTTAGAAGGAAAAACCGCAATGTTTAAAAAGCCTGATGTAAATACGTATGCTTATTTTACTTACAACAATATACCTAAAATATCATTGCTAGGCATATTAGGAGCAGTGATTGGGTTGCAGGGATATAATCAACAGAAAGCAGTTTATCCAGAGTTTTATGAAAAACTAAGTGAACTTAAAGTAAGTATAATACCTTTGTCACAGAACGGGTACTTTAGTAAAAAGATACAAGTTATGAATAATACCACTGGGTATTACAATAAAGATGCAAAGAAAATTCCTTGCACTCTTAATTATAGAGAGCAATGGTTATTTGCACCTAAGTGGAGAATTTATTTGATGGATGATAATTCTGTAGATAAGGAATTATTTGATAAGTTAGCAGACTATTTAATGAATAAGAAGTGCGAGTATTTACCGTACCTAGGTAAAAATGAACATCCTGCATATATTAACTCAGCTGAATTGGTAGAATTGAAGGAAGTACAAGAAGTAGATTGTATTCATAGTCTTTTTAGCTCGGATATAAAAGTTGAATCAACTTCTGAAGAAGATTTGATTTATCATCTTGAGGAAAGTTTACCAGTAAAACTAAACAATGTAGATAATTCTTATATATTTGAAACCTTTACTTTTACCAACCTATTAATTAAGGATTACCCGACCAGCACTAGAGTTTATAAGCACTTAGGGAGAAATTTATATTTTTATTAATATTAAGTGATATGGTTGGTAAAATGCTTCGTAAATACTGATGATAGTGAATTGTATAATTTATGAACGTTGGAAATTCAAAGGTTTAACTATAACAAGGATTGTTTTTAAATGATGGAGTCCATGTATGTAGTGGCGCAGTTGTGAGAGTTTAACTATAACAAGGATTGTTTTTAAATATTTGGTATATTAATACGAATCTATTAAATTTACATGTTTAACTATAACAAGGATTGTTTTTAAATTAAAGCTAAGACTTACCTTTGCTCTACCTTTTCTTGGTTTAACTATAACAAGGATTGTTTTTAAATTGATGTTGGAACCGGACATTTTAGAAATTTAAAGTTAGTTTAACTATAACAAGGATTGTTTTTAAATTTCATTAATTTTTGTAATGTATCTTCAATAGGTTTTGTTTAACTGTAACAAGAATTGTTTTTAAATTAATTGGAAATTTTAAAATTTAATAGAGTTTAATTGTTTAACTGTAACAAGGATTGTTTTTAAATTCGTAACTCTTTTTCATAATATCAATAATATTATCGTTTAACTATAACAGGATTTGTTTTTAAAAGCTAAATCAACTTTAAGAGTTTAACTATGACAAGATTTGTTTTTAAATACGAGAGAATTGTACTATTTAGTAGTGACACATATAGCTTAACTATAACAAGGTTTGTTTTCAAATATTGATAATGAGTGTATATTTGAGCTAATAGAGCAGTTTAACTATAACAATTATTGTTTTTAAATTGAGTAATATTAAAACAGAATATCTAGTCAGAATAGGTTTAACTACAACAAGGATTGTTTTTAAATTTTAGATGTACATTTAAAAGATATTTTAGAAAAAGGTTTAACTATAACAAAGTTTGTTTTTA
>NZ_JAENWL010000242.1 GCF_016650095.1 Clostridium sp.
CTACAAGGAAAACTTAAAGTGGAGAATATTGATGAAGAAGACTGCGTTTTCACTATGCCCTTTTATTATTGCGAATTAGGCATTACTAAAAAAATTATTACATTATCAATAGAAAAATATGATGAATTAGATATAGACATAGAAGAGAAGATTATAAGCTTTGAAAAACAGAAAAATATACAATTTGCAACATCTCAAAAAACCGCTATTTGTGGAGCTATGGAAAATAGTATTGAGGTTATAACAGGAGGGCCAGGTACTGGGAAAACTACTATAATTAATTGTATTATAGAGGTGTTTGAAGAAGCAGGGATGAAAGTATATATGGCTGCACCTACAGGACGTGCCGCTAAAAGAATGACAGAAGCTACTGGGCGTGAAGCAAAGACTATACATAGGTTATTAGAGCTTGGAATGGGCGGTGACGATGGGTCACAGTTTTTCAAAAGTGAAGAATCACCTTTAGATTGTGATGTGCTAATTGTTGATGAGGCGTCCATGATAGATATAATGCTTATGAATAGTTTATTAAAAGCAATTACTATAGGAACGAGGCTTATAATAGTTGGTGATGTCGACCAATTGCCATCTGTCGGACCAGGGAATGTACTAAGAGATATAATAGATAGTCAATGCGTTAAGGTAGTTAAGCTTAAGGAGATTTTTAGGCAAGCTAGGGAAAGCATGATTATTGTAAATGCCCATAAAATTAACAACGGAGAGTTGCCTATTCTAAATAAAAAGGAAAAAGATTTTTATTTTATTGAAAATAATGAGCCGGAAAAAATATTAGATATTATCATTTCCTTAATCAATACTAGATTACCAAATTTTAATAAACGATGGGATAAGATGAAAAATATCCAAATATTATCTCCTATGAGAAAAGGAATACTCGGCATAGAAAACTTAAATGAAAAACTTCAGGCGATATTAAATCCTAAATTAAAAGATAAAAGGGAAAAGGAATATAGGAATACTATTTTTAGGGTTGGGGATAAGGTAATGCAAATAAAAAATAATTATACTATGAAGTGGCATAAAATGAGCGCAAGGGGCGAAGATGGTGCTGGAATTTTTAACGGTGACGTGGGGTATGTAGAAGATATTGATGAAGATAATGAGAACGTTATTGTTATTTTTGATGATGATAAGCGTGTAGAATATGAAGGAGTAAATTTAGATGAACTAACGCTAGCATATGCTATCACAATACACAAAAGTCAAGGTAGCGAGTTTGAAGTTGTAATTATGCCTATGTTTATGGGCCCACCACTTTTAATGAACAGAAATCTGCTTTATACAGGGATAACTAGAGCAAAAAATATGGTTGTTCTAGTGGGAACAATAAAAGCTATTAGTTTTATGAAGGATAATAATAGGAGTTTCGAACGATATTCAGCACTTGGCTGGAGAATAAGACAAATAGTGGATGCAAATATTAATTATGATGAAAATTAGCTTAATTATATCAAAACAAATCTTTATGACATTTCAGAAGGCATAATATTACAGCGCTACATGTGCTGATCTAAAAGTAAAGGGGAATTTGCATGTTTTTCTACTCGAAATTAAGCCTTAATAAGGAAAAAGATGAAATCAGCAAAGAAATTTTAAGACGTTCTTTAAATGGCAAAAAAAGAATTGATGTTCTATCTGTATTTTATAACTCTTCTGATCTATTTTTAGAAACTATAATTGCATATGCTAATGATAACAAAAAAATATTATATATAACTAATGAAAGTCAGCATAGAGTTGACATAATTTACTTTATAAATAAATTTACTAATTTAGGTGAATACGTATGTTCTCCTGAAACAAATTATATCAGCGAAAATGAGTGTCTACATATTTGTAATCATGAAAATGCATTAAAACTCGAAGAAAAGTTTGATTTAGTTATTTATAATGATATTAGAAGTTTTCCTAAATACAATAAACAACAAATAAAAAAAATATTATCAAAAACGTCTAAAGTAGCAGGCGCTGCTATAGCTTATTCTGTAGAGAATGTTTTAAGTGAGGGAGCCCAAATTATTTTTCCGTTTAAAAATAATAAAATGCCGATTATAGAGCCTAGGATTATAACTACAAGAATAAATCTTAATATTGATATACCATTGGTGGTTTATGAATATTTAAATTGGTCAATTATATCTAATAGAAAGGTAATAATTTTTACTCCGGACGCGGAAAAAGCAACAGCAGTATTTGAGTATCTAAGTAATTTTAAAGAAAAGTTAAGTGAAAACATATTTTTGTTTATTAGCAAAAAAAGCGATGTTGATATTCCAATAAAGTTTATGAATAAAGATAAGGGGATAATAGTAACTAATGACTTCGAAGAAAGTTACCTAGAATTCCATGCGGTTGATGTTATAGTTTACTTTGCTGACAATATTAAATTTAATCATAAACAGCTATTATATTTATCAAGTAAGGTTGGAAGACATGAAAGTATGCAAAGGGGAGAGGCTATATTTTTAGCTAATGTTGAAACAATGGAAATGGATAAGGCTAAAAATATAGCTAGAAAATTTAACAAGAAAGCGTGGGAGAAAGGATTATTAAATATATAAAAAACATACTTTATTGTTTAGTGGGGCTTTTATACTCTGGTGATGAACAATGCGTAATTTGCAATGAATATAGCGGAGAAAGCGAAGCATTATGCACTAAATGCAGGAAAGAAATGAAGCACTCTGATGAAAGCTTTTATATAGGCCATGATGAAGAAAAATATCTCGCTAGGTCAGTGTTTTATTATTCTAATATAGTCAAAGAGCTAATTATTAGGCTGAAATATAAAAGTGATTTTATATGTGGAGAAATTTTAGCTGAATATATGTTAGAATTTATAAGAGAAAATAAATTGCAGTTTGACTTAATAGCTTATGTACCTATGACCAAAAAAGCTCTAAAAAATAGAGGGTATAACCAAAGTGAGTTTTTAGCAAATTACTTATCTCGATTTTTAAATATACCTGTAATCTGCAATTTAATAAAAACAGAGGATACTAAAGATCAAATAGGTTTAAGCGGTGAAGAACGATGGGGTAATATGGAAAAATGTTTTAATGTTAAAGAAAATAAGTTTATAAAAAATAAAAAAATTTTACTTGTTGATGATGTTATAACCACTGGGGCTACGGCATTTTATTGTGCACATAAGCTAAAAGAAAGTGGGAAAAATTATGTTTACGTATTGACTATAGCTAAAAGTAATGTATAATACTTAGTGTAGTAAGTTAGGTTTGTGGTTGAAAGTCGATGCCAGTCGCAGGCGAAACGATCCACGTAAGTTAAACAAAGTTTAGTGAGCATGGTGCGGCTTAGAGGTTAGTCCTGCCGTCTTAGCGGGCGAGAGTGTAAGTAGTGAGAAGGTAATTCTGGGTAGCAAAAGCTCCAGCAGGCGAGTGTGGGGTCAAAGACCAGGTCAACTAACTTATGAATGCACTAACAGTGCGGTATAGCAGTCTTTTATTAGACTGCTTTTTACTTTTTTGATAAGATATTAGCCACCAATTAGCCACCTAGAAAATATTTAGCCACCTAATCTATATGGTAGGTACCTTAATTTTATAATTTTCCAATACTTTTTTAGTACTTTCTCTATTTATGTGAGTATAGATTTTATGTGTAACTTCCGAACCTTTTTTGTGACCTATGATAGATTGGGTAATGGACTCAGGAACGCCATCAATCGCCATGTGGGTTACAAATGTATGTCTAGTGGTATGAAAGGGTCTATAAGTCAATTCTAAGTCACTCAAAGCCTTCTGCCATTGTCTTATTACATATCTTTTTTGCATTGGTTCACCTAAAGCGTTTGTAAATACTAGATTTTCTTTATTTTTAAAACTAGATCCTGCTTTGAGAGCATCTTTAATGTTTTGTGCCTTAGCTCTTGCCCATATATCTTTAAAATTATCGGTATATTCGATTTCTCTAAATGAACTCATTGTTTTTGGGATAGTTAGTTTCATACTGCCTCCAATCTTATTACCTTCCTGATCAAAGTCTTTTGTATACCTCAGAGACTTCTTAATACTTAACACGCAGCTAATTTTATTTATGTCACTCCAAGACAATGCTAAAATTTCTCCTTCTCTCATGCCAAGGCTAAAGCCTAAATACGCTATGCTAGCAATTCTATTACCCGTCTTATAAAGATATTCTATTATAAGATCTCTTTCATCCCGGGTAAAAACAAGTATCTCATTTAAATTCTTCTCTTTAAGATAATTTATTTGTCCTGGTACCTTTACGCTTAAGCATGGATTTTTAATAATAACATCAGTTTCAATTTCATAATTAAAAAATCTTTTTAGCAATTTAGTTAACTTTAGTATTATTGGATACTTCTTGCCATTCTTAAAAAGCTTATTTAAATACGCTTGGATCATATGAGATTTTATATCTTTAATTTTTTTTATACCTATTTCAGAATCCTTAACATAAAGCCTATATATAGATTCATAAGTTTCAAAAGTACTAATTTTAATTCCACTTGGCATTATGACGTTAAAAATCCAATCTTTAAAAGCAATATTTAATGTTAATTCTCCCGCATCAGCGTTCATTCCATTTTTTAAGTCTTGTTTAAATTCATCCCGCTTAGTTTCTGCCTCTGATTTACTCTTCCCATAGAATGTTTTGAAAACCTTTTTACCATTACTATCATATCCAATTAAAAGTCTTATTCTATAGTATTTGTTTCCATTAACTTCTGTATTTGTTTTAACTGCCACGGTATACCTCCTTTTTACAAACATATGTTCTTTGCAACGTTATAGATTAGCCAGTTAATTTAAAGCATCTTGAGGTGCTTCTAAACAACTAGCTATTTGTTCAAGCTTCATTTCTTTTTAAAACATTTCTAATACTCCTAGCGGGTCAAAATAAACTATGTAATGATCTATTTCACAACATAATCCGTATTTTTCTCTATAATGTTGAATTGAAGCGTCTAAAAAATCTTCTGTTACATTTAGATATTCTGCCATATCACAACGATTTCTAGCGTTAGCTTTAAAAGCATTAATAATGTCTATAATACCTACCAACTTTTCATAACCCCAATTACGGGCGAATTTTTCTTGTTTTACATTTCTAATATCTTTAGTGCTCAATATGTTTCCAAAAGATGTGTGATGATGCCCCAATTCTTCGGCAAGCACACATCTTTTTTCTTTATTTGTTTCTAATTTGGAATCGATAGCTATAGTATTTTGACTATATAAACCTTTTAAATTTCCTTTGAAATTTATTTCTATGACTTCTACATCACTTTCTTGTGCTTCACATACCAGTTCTTCGTACATCAATCCCCCCAAACCTTTATCAAGAATATTATTTATTCTTTTTTGAAAGAACATACTTAATAAAGTTCTCTATATCATCCTTATCATCTTCCGTAAATTCATCACCATCAAAATGTGCGGCTATAGTTTCTAATTGATTTTTAAATTCTTTTTTATTAGGTTGAGAATCGTCGAAGTCATCTAATTTACACCCTAATACTCTAGCGAGAGCCTTTAAAGTTTCAAGTTTAGGGTCTTTTGTTGTGCCATTTAAAATTTTATTTAAAGTACCAAGAGGAACTCCAGATTCATGAGACAGTTGCTCCGAGGTTAGCCCCTTCTTCTTTTTTAGTTCATTTACTTTTTCTAATCCCATCATTATCACCTCCCTTTTAATATAGGCAATATTTTACCGTTTGTCAATACATAATTCACCGTTAACGGAAAATAAATATGAATATAGGGTTGACA
>NZ_JAENWL010000094.1 GCF_016650095.1 Clostridium sp.
CTAATCCATTCAATCTATATTTTTCTTATTTATGAATATTTTGTATATATATTTAATTATAACCTCCATTGTGCTAAATCTCCACAGAAACTTTCAAATTTATACACCATATAACAGAAGCACTTAGCAACAAAGATTGAAATTAGTACTTCCAATATTTGTAATAATTCTGACCCTACACATATATTTCTATATAAAAATAGTCCACCAGCCAAGGCGGACGAAAACATTTTGTTATGTGAATTTTCAGGTCTTGCACTATATCTAGCGTTCAAAACCCACTAATCCATTCATGGTTTAATTCCCTATATATATGAATTATATAACTTAACTGCAACCATAGATTATATTAATTTGGGAATATAAAGCGAGTAAATATTATGCAAGTACTCCTTCTCTCTAAACAATTCATAACTTGAACCAGATAAAACAAAATCAAGGTTTTCCGCTAAACGGATTGACCTTTGATTTTCAATGTAAATACATGCATTTATCTCTTTTATGTGCATAGCACCCATAGCAATTGCGATGATTTCTTTCATTACCTCTTGCATATAACCATTTGTTCAATAATATCAGCCTTACTCAAAGGTTCCAGCATTTTTAGCAACATATCATGGGCCTTTTATCAAAAAAAAAATACTTAAATCTCCATAATATATTTATTAGACAAAATTTTTATTAGCAATAGTTAATACTCCAGCACAATGAGATATTTGTACATACTCACTGAAATATTCATCATTTAAGTTATTTTTAATTTCTTCTACCGTAAAATAGAATTCATCATTATCCCAATACTCATTATATTTAGATTTACATTTCTCTAATTGTTTTCTTGTTTCAAAAGAAACATCCCCTAAAAGTATCATTCCTGTTTTATTTAGCAAAGGGAAAAGTAGCTTTATAAAATTGATTTTTTCTTTGTCTGTCAAGTGATGAATTGCATATGTGCTAATTATGAAGTCGAAATGATGATTTTTAATTTGATCTGGTAAACCCTTGGAAAAATCCTGATTTATCAATGTTGCTTGTGGCATTTTCTGTTTCGCGATATTTATCATATTACTTGAGAAATCAATGCCAGTAATACTATATCCATTATTATAGAGTTGAGTTGTTAAAATTGCAGTTCCAAACCCAATATCTAAAATATTTGCACCATCTTTTTCTCTTACTTGGTTATAAACATAATTTAACACATCTTTATAACCTGCAAATGGGTACTCATTGTTTTTCTCGCTAAGATTTACGCTCTTATCATAGCCATTAGACCATAAATCAAATCCTGTACTATTTAACATAATTTTCACCTCCCTAAACAATAAAAAAAATCAAAATCATTATTGCCTTATTAATTTATGTTTTTGCAGCTGTTTGTTGCCGGCGCTCCTGAACCTTAGCCCAATGGGCTTGATGAAGGAATGTGCCTTGGCGTTGGTTTATGATTTTCTTAGGTTTAAAAATATACATGAGTCTAATCTTGTCCAGATTAAAATCACTCTCCAACCAATGCGAACGGCAACGTTTTGTTAGTGGAAGTCCCGTTACTCCAAGTCTATCTGCTCAAATAAATTCAATAACCCTCATATTATTCAAATACTTCATTTATAATTGGGATGATATTTATTAGTGGTTCTTCATAAGGGTGAATTTCTTTAATGACATTAAGGGCATTCTTAACATATTCCCTTCTACATCTTATCTCAATTTTACATTCCTCGCCTTCACCTACGGTACCTACCTCACCATTAAATGGATTTGAGCCTTCTAAAGGTCTCCAATACCCTCTGACATTTGTTATAGAGATAACATTGTCATAATCTCCAATCTTACAAGCATTCACTTTATTAAGTTCATCTCTTAATTTTATTATATATTCTTCTGGAACATATATTTCAATTTTTACTTCTTTAAATTCCATAAACATAATTTCTCCTTTGTTTTTTGAATTTTCTCAATTTATTATAATACTCTAATGATGTACTTTCCCCTTCTAAAAGGGCTCTCATCCAAGGTTACCGGCAATATTTTACCGTCATATCATAAAATTATATATTTTAATCTTAATTAAGGTATAATACCAAATCCGATAATAATTAATATAGAGCATATAAATAAAACTATATTTCCTCCAAATCCTACTTTAGATAAAATTCTAATAACTTTATTTTCTGGTGTTTCTGAGGGTTTACTATATCCCATTCCTAATGCCCAGTAAACAAATAATAGAAACAAATTCAAACTACTTGAAGCTATTATTGGTAAAAGTTCAGAATCACTTATCCTTAATCCTGATACCCAAGCAAATATACCAAAAGCAAATAATAAACATGATAAAATAACTAAAAGAGTTCTAATAAGTCTAATGATTTTTTTAATAATAACACCCCCAGCAATTTTAATCTTTAATAACCATATAACTCCTTGTCCTACAACAAATAAGCTAGAAAGATATGTACCTATAATTTATTATTCGTCTTTTCATTAATGTAAATATCAAGTGCTCTAATTCCTCTATTCGCAAGTTTTACAAATAACACAAATCCATAAATCCCTATACCCAATAAACTTAGAATAATTATTAAATAAATAAAACTAAAAAAACTAACAATTGCCATCGAAATCCCCCCAATATTTTCATTTAAAACTACTACTCAATATTCATTGTATATCAACAGAGAGTAAAAACATTTAATTTTTCCCAAATACTATTTGTTTTCACTAATAATAGCATCAGTTTCTTTTTTATCCATTTCCAGGATCATATTCTTGAATTCCTCTGCTACGTTCTCTTTTTGTTTTAATAAATCAGCAATTCTTTCATTAAAACCGTCTTGCAATCCTTGTAACTTATGCTGTTGTTCCTCTTTTAATTTTAAAAGTTCTTTGTCCATTTCAAACATAGATCTCTCTCTCTGCATTTCAATATCTTGTTTAGATTTAACATTTAGTTCCTCCATTTTAGTTTTATTTATTTCCGAAAACTCATTAAATTGTTTTAGTAATCTATCTACTTCGTTATTCTTATTTAACAAATCATTCTTCAATTGCATTTGTTCATTTGTTGATTTGTCTAGTTCTGTTTTAAGTTTTATAATTTCATCTTTGTATTTAATATATTTTTCATTGGTTCCTGTTAACTTTAATATTTTTTCTTCCTGCATATTATTAAGGGTTTTCAAACTCTTAATAGTTTCTTGTAATTCACTTTTTATATGTTTTGCATCGGTTATATCTTTTTCCAGTGAGGTTATTTTCTTATTTTCTTCCTTTAATAATGCAATTTGTTCTTTTAGTTTTTCAACTTCGCCACTCTTAACTATTAACTCATTTCTATGAATATTTTTCACCTCTAAAGTTTTAACGTTATTTCTTTCTACTATGTTTATATATATATCCGCCATTCTACTGGTTATTGTTTGTAACTCTTTTATATCCTCGGACATATTACTGTCTTCTTCTCTTGCTCTATTTAATTCATAGTATTTAACTATTTGCTCCATGAGTTCCTTATTGTTTACTCCTTCGCTCTGAGCTAATTCATTGAACTTTTGTTTTAATTCATCACTGATTCTTACACTTAATATTGCATCCATTTCTTTCATCCTCTCTTATTTGGGTATTTTCTATTTTTAATAGAATAAATTGAATTTATACATAACTAAATGCCATTATTGCCTACATCTTAACTACTGCCTGTTTAAAATATTTTCTAAACCATATAACTCTTACGATATTTGAGTTAAAAATATTTTAATGAATTATTTATAGTTATAATTTTAAAAAAATTTATAAAATCACAAAAATAAGTTATTGTAAACACTCGTATACTGCTGTTTACAGTGAAATTGTATGCGTATACATAATGTTTACAATACAAGTATACCATATAATTTTTAAAAATACATATAAAATCAGTAAAAAAGTGGGATTTAGAGTAAAAACAAAACCATTCAATATAACTTTTATTATATTGAATGGTTTTGTTTGTGTTTATGATGAAAATTTATAAGTGTTAGTCATTAAATAATATTATTAATGGTGAGAATGTAAGAAGAATTGGAATAGTGGTTTTAAAAAATACACATTCAAAAAGAGGAAGTAATTCATGAGGATTTTTATTTAATTTCATTTATCACTAGATCAGTAGGAGCTATCGTTTTTGGAGCTTGTTCAGTAATGGAAGTTTGAACCTCCTCCGTAATAACTTTTAACTTATCAGTTTTCAGCTCATCCACTGTAGCCTTGATTATATTAAAAATTTGTTCACTGGAAAACCCTGTTGCATTACTAATTAACTCTGTAGCTTTAGCGTGTTTTATGGTGCTATCCCAGTTAAGCTTTTTAGCCTGCTCTTCTACGCTATGAATAAGTAACTTTGCTATCATTATATTTTGATTATATTTATCAATACCAATTGCTTGTGCTATTTGTTGCTCTTGTATTTCTATCAGGTGTTTATGAGCATCCCACCACTTTTTCACAATTGTAGTAATAAAACCTATGAACACAGTAATTATGAAATATAGAATTTGTGGTATAATTTGTATTAATATATCGTTCAACATCTATACATCCCTCCCAATTTTATCATTTTAAAAGTTGTAATATAGTTGCTGGGCCAACAACTCCATCTGGTTTTAACCCTCTTAAAACTTGAAAATGCTGAATGGCTACGAATGTGTTCCAACCAAAGTTTGCATCAGCTCCAGATTTACCACATGAAAACTTTAATGTTATAAGTCTCTGCTGTATCCACCTTACAAATTCGTTCTTGGCTCCTCTAGTTTGCAAAACTTTACTTATAACTTCATTGGTATGAGTTCCTATATTTCCATCCTCAACAAGTTTGTTTCCATTTTTGTCTGTTAATCCAATTAAGTTGACAGTGTGTTGGAAAGTTTTTAAAACAAGATTTACAGTTTTAGGCGGATTTAAAGGTTTAGAAGGAATTACCGATGCTTCCTTTAAATTAATAAATATATCTGAGCTGAACTCGTCTAAATCAACAAGCCCAATTATTCCTTCTATATTCCCTGAGCTTGTATATTGAAATCCTATATAATTAGTTGCATCTGGTTTTGCTACTCCATAATGAGCCACCCATAAAGGTATATTTTTGACTGAATTATTTAAATTATTTAAATAAAAACTATCTCCAGTATAAATACAAACTTCTTTACCATTTGATATTAAATAATCCGCAAATTGCCTTACATTAGAGCTTATTTGTGTTATGGTTTGTCCTAAGGTTTCTTCTACATCAATAACGTATTTACAATCAGCTGAAAGCCCCTCAATAACACTTAGAAAATGTTTTGCTTCTATTATTGGATTATTTGATCTTAAAAAATGATAAAACCCAATTTTGAGTCCTTCCGCCTTTGCTCTATTATATTGTGATTTCATAAGAGGATTGTTATAATTGATCCCTTCCGTGGCTTTAATATAAACTATTTCTATTGCACTATTTTTTACTTTTTTGAAATCTATATCGTCTTGATAACTGGCTATGTCTATTCCTTTCATAAAACTTCATCCCCAATTTACTTATTTTCTCGTTATAAAATATGTTGCAAATCGTTTAAACGTTACAATTAATTCGTTATTAATTGTTCACCTCTCGTAATCGGCTGCACAAATCTATGCATGTTCCTATTTTTTAATAACTCGATGTAATGCTTTGATTTTTAATGAATAATAAGAAAAGAACCTCTTATAATTAATTCTCAATATGAAAATATTTGGATTGATGATTTTGTATTTCTTAAATGGATAACTTATGGCACAATTATATGAGCAATAACTTATCAGAAATTTTGAATTCAAAAAACATATTAATATCAATAAAAGAAAAAAGATAAGGCCTATCGTAGTCGTTAGGATTTTATATTTTTTTTAGTACAATCTATGTGAAATAAACATTCCCCTTCTCTTCATTCCTACATATATTATATAGATGTCTAGTTTAAGTGGAGATGCAAAAATGGATAATAATACTAGCTTTCTTAAAATATGGGGGGTATCATGGATATTAGGCTCTATTTCTGAAATATTTACAAGTATGCAGATTTCATATACCATTCTTTTATTGCTTATTATCTTAGATACTTTAACTGGAATATTTACTGCCATAAAATATAAAAGATTTAGCAGTATAGGATTACGTAAATCTACTAAGAAGATTATCACTTATTCACTTTGTATGATTACAATTAGATTATTAGAGATTATTTTAGATCCAATAATAATAACAACCATGTTGTCCCAAATTATTATTGCTTTTCTAGCAATTACGGAGAGCGTAAGTATTTTAGAAAATCTAAGCTTATTAGGATTGCCTATACCTGCTACTATTATACCTTTACTAATTAGCAACCTAAAAATACCCGTGTTAAATGCTATTCTGGACAAGTCAAAAGAGAAAACTAAAGAGTTTTCTAATATTGATGATCTAATAAAGTATCAAATCCCTAGTTTCGAGGATGAATATATGAGAACATTTCTAGAGATTAAATATAAAACATGGAAATCTATTATTAATCAAATCATGCTTATAGATGAATCTCCTAATGATAATCCAGATATATTTTTTTATAAGATACTTTCCATAATAGACTTAGGTTTAAGTGATATGAAAAATAAATTGTCAGAAGAAAAAATTCCAACTAAATATATCAAAAACTCCTCCCAAAATGATCAAGTTAAAGTAGATGAGTGTCTAGAAAAATTAAAAATCATTTGTTATTCTGAGAAAACTATTAGGGAGAAAAAAGATAAAATTATTGATTGTATTGTAATAATTTCATATAAAACAATAATTGATGCACGTAAAAATATATAATTGTAAATCCTAGATTCATTCGGAATCTAGGATTTATTAATATATAACGGTAATTTATGTAACAATTAGCAATACTAACACAATAATTAGTATTTAGAAAAGGGAAAATAAATATCTCGTTCTAAAAATTATTTTCTAAAGGAGATACATCCTCTTACCTATTCCAACGCATAAAATATAGTCAGCTTAGAATCCACCAAGTATTTGAATTATGTCCTAATTTTCGTACTTAGTAATTATTCCTTATTTCAATTTTATGGATTTGGTTATAGATTTAGTATATAATTATTATTAGAAATACTTCAAATCTTTTGTTGATATTTATGTACTATTTATTTTAAAAATATATTTATGAGAATTTGTAGGTAATTAATAATTGCTTATACAATAAAAAGAATATGGGAGGCAATTTAATGAAAGTTTCAATGTCGAGTTTTTTAATAAGTCAGAAGCCTACTTTGAAAAAAATAGTAAATATTCTTTCTAAAAAATATAAATATGTATCAATTTTAGGCACAGATACTAAAGGGAAAATATATAACGTACAAATAACGGGTATAGATTTAAGCGACTCTCACTGGTGTGAACGTGGGTTTGTTATAAGGGTTCATAACGGTGTAAACTATTCTGAGTTTTCTTTTAATGAAATAAATGAGAATAGTTTAAATACTATAATAGATGAAATACAGTTAAAAATGGCCAAAACTTTTGAAAGTTTAAAAAATGCCTCAATAGCTGTAAATCCTTATGATTTAATAGAGGAAACTTTAATCAAGGAGCAGTTTTTAGGTGAAGTCATCACGCTTCCATCTACTTTAACATCAAAAGAAAAAATAGAAAAAATGTGTTTTATTAAAGATTCTGCTTTAAGTTATTCAGATTTGCTTGTAGATTTCAAAGTAACCTATCATGAGGTTCACGTATCAAAGATATTTATTTCTAATAATAAAGAACTAGAACAATCTTATATATGGAGTGAAGGGTATTTGGTAAGCATAGTCCGTAGAGATGATAATACTAAATACGCCCATGCATCTTTCTCTGGTTTAAAAGCAGTAGAATTGCTAGATGAAATGAAAAATGATGTAGAAAAAGTAGTAGATACCAGTATAAAGCTTTTAGATGCGAGGAGCGTAATACCAGGTGAATATGAAGTAATATGTTCTCCTGAAATTTCCGGGTTAATTGCTCATGAAGCATTTGGCCATGGAGTTGAAATGGACATGTTCGTTAAGAAAAGAGCAAAAGCTTTGGAATATATAGGAAAGAGTGTGGCATCTGAATTAGTTACAATGCATGACGGTGCTGCAGCGGCTAATAATATGTCTTCTTATTTGTTTGATGATGAAGGGGTACTTGGAACAGATACTATTGTTATAGAAAAAGGACAACTTAAAACAGGAATTTCTGATATATTATCGGCTCTTAAGCTGGGTACTAAACCTACTGGTAATGGTAAACGAGAATCTTTTGAAAGAAAAGCTTATGCAAGAATGACTAATACCTTCTTTACTGCCGGAAATGATACTTTAGAAGATATGATAGCTTCTATCAAATACGGTTACATTTTAGATGGTACCATGAGTGGAATGGAAGACCCTAAGAATTGGGGAATACAATGTATGGTACTTCAAGGTAAAGAGATTAAAGATGGAAGATTAACTGGTGAAATAGTCTCACCTGTAATTATGACCGGATATGTGCCAGATGTTTTAAAATCCATATCTATGTTATCAGAAACCGTTGAGATTTCTGGTTCTGGTGCGTGTGGCAAAGGTTATAAGGAATGGGTTAAGGTTTCGGATGGTGGCCCATATATTAAAGCAAAAGTGAGGTTAGGATAATGATAGAAAGAATAAAAAAGCTGATTGCTGGATTTGCACAATCAAATAGTCTAGAAATGGATGGATTTAAACTAATAGAACATAAAATAACTGCTAATGAGCTTTTCTTCGTAAAGAAAGGCTTAGATATGTATAGAGCTAAAGATGTTCATAATTTTAATATAACAGTTTATAAAAACTTTGAGGAAGAAAATGTAGCGTATACAGGTTCATCTTCCGCTATAATTCATCCTACTATGAGTGATGAAGAAATACTTCAGGTTATTGTAGAAATTGCCTTCGCCGCAAGATTTATAAAAAATAAATATTATCCTTTGGTAGAGCCTTCCTATAAAATTCAGCGGTCAATAATAAGTAATTTTTCAGAGAAACCACTGAGCGATTGGCTTCCTACATTAACCAAAGCAATCTATAACTCAGATGTTTATGATAAAGGAGGTATAAATTCTTCTGAAATCTTCCTTAATAAGGTTTATACACGTATTGTAAGTTCTACGGGAATAGATATATCTTTCACGACGTATAATGGCGAACTTGAGTTTATAACTAATTGGAAGGAAGATGCTGAAGAAATTGAACTGTACACGCACATAGATTTTTCAGAGATGGATTATGATTTAATAGATGAAAAAGTAAAAGAGATGCTTATTGTTAGTAAAGAAAAAGCTATTGCGACCCCCACTCCGGCACTAGGAAAATACAACGTATTACTTAATGGAACGCCAGTAATTGAACTATTAAACTATTATTTATCAAAAGCATCGGCAAAAACAGTGTACAATGGAATGTCCACTGCAAAACTTGGTGAGAATATTCAAGGCGATGATGTACAGGGTGATTTGATAACTCTTACTTTAGACCCTTTTATGAAAAACTCAACAAAATCTTCTCCTTATGATTCTGACGGTTTTCCTGTGGATTCTGTTAAGATATTTAATAAAGGTGTTTTAAATATGTATCATGGGGACGTACGTCATTGCCATTATTTAAATATAGAGCCTACAGGTAATATATCAAACTTTATTATTGACGGTGGGAATTATTCAATAGCAGATTTTAAAGTAGATCCATACCTAGAAATTATAGCCTTTTCTGACTTCCAAATGGATACTTTAACAGGAGATTTTGCTGGAGAAATTAGACTAGGCTGGTCTTTTGATGGTACCAATACCATTCCAGTTTCAGGCGGTTCTATATCAGGAAATATTAAAAATTTACAAAAGCAAATGTACTTATCAAAAGAGCTTCAAAAGGATAATAACTTTATAGGACCTAAAATTGTTAAATTATTAAATGTAAGTGTAGCTGGAATAGAATAAAATAAGGATTTTTATGAACCCTCTCACTATCTTAATCATAGACTATAATAATAGTAAGTTTATGGAGAGTAAAATGGACCTTTTTAGAACAAATAATTATTCAAGGATAAATGCTGTTAACTATGCAACTACCTATGCATTGCATCCAAATCCTAGTTTTAGATACTTCCCTCTTATTAATAATGAGACAAGTGGGGATTGCGCAAACTTTATATCTCAGTGCCTACTTGCCGGTGGAGCGCCTATGACTTTTAATGGCTCACATCCATGGTGGTACAACAAGAATAATACTCTAAGTACAAAGGATGATACCTGGTCTGTTTCATGGGCTGTAGCACATTCCCTTTACTGGACTTTAAAAGTTAATCAACAATCTAATGCTCCTGGAATTAAAGGCCTTGAAGTACAGCACGTTAGCATGCTTGAATTAGGTGATTTGATATTTTTCGAAGGAAGTAATGGAAATATATTTCACTCTATGATTGTTACAGCTTTTAGTTATCCACATACTTTAGTTTCTCATCACTCTTTTGAAGCTTTAAATATATATTATAAAAATTCTTGGCCAGCTAAGCGTGCACATTATCTAAAAATAAGTATATAAACATAAAAACAACGTTACAAAATAAATATTGTAACGTTGTTTTTATTTATTA
>NZ_JAENWL010000344.1 GCF_016650095.1 Clostridium sp.
TATGTATACTTTGCTAACAATAAGATTATGGGCGTAATAGGTTGAAGTTGTCATTTAAAAGAGATAATACATTCGAAAGGTTTTCATAAAGTGACAGATTTTTCTGAAAAATAATGCTATTATGTCCTCATAACATAGTATTGGGGGAAAAATAAATGGTAGTTATAGAAAATTTATCTAAGAAAGTGAAAGAAGCTGATGTGAAGTATATCTATTTTTACAGATTAGTGAAAAGGCAGATTTCCGTTTCGGTTTACGGTATACCTACTGAAGTACAAGCCTATGGTATTGAAATAGAAAGACAAGACATAGTTGATGATACGGTAGTATTTATACAAAGGGATTGTGTGAAGAATATAAGTCCACAAAGACATAAAGTTAAGAATCTTTTAAAAATGTTATATGACAATACAGTATCACCTATCCACATGATTGACATATTGGGTGATTATATTGATGAGTATATTAGTGATTTTGATGAGATATTAAAAAACATAGCTACTTGTTAATATTGTGGATTAGACTGACATATTGAGGAGAAGAGTCTTCTTTCAGAGGAACGGTCTCCTCTTTTTGTCGTATAATCAAAAAATATTAAATATATTATGGATAATACTATAAATAATCATGAATTTATTATATTATAGTATTATTAGTATTATTATAATATTATGGCAAATTCAAAATCTGTGTTCTACTAAATATAAAAGTTAAATTGGTAAACAAAGATTAACAAGTAGGGGTGATAGTTTTGATTCTTGGTGTAGGTACTGATATTGTTGAAATTAGGCGGATAAAGAATGCTATTGAAGCCAACAGTAGGTTTTTAGAAAAAATTTTTACAAGTGTCGAATTAGAATATTTTAAAAGTAGAAATTTAAGACCGGAGTATGTTGCAGGTAGATTTGCCGCTAAAGAAGCAGTAGCAAAAGCTTTAGGAACAGGATTTAGAGGGTTTGATTTTAAAGATATTGAAATTGATAGGACAACCCTTGGAAAACCGATAGTGATTTTAAAAGGGAAAGCGAAGTTAATAGCTAAAAAAGAAGGGCCATATAATATTCATCTTAGCATATCCCATGGTCAAGAGAGTGCAGTAGCCTATGCTATATTAGAAGTGGAAAAAGAAATTAAAGAAGTGTGTGAATAGCTAGGTAACCTGATTCATTGTATGTACATAGATTAAAATATTTTAGTAATAGTATGGAACTAAAAGTAATAGTATTAGTAGTAAAGTGAATTGTTATAATCAATAATTGCTTCGCATCTCTAGAGAAATGCTAGGAGGATAACAATGAAAAAAAAATTACTATTATTTTTAGGCATTCTAATACTTTTAAGTTCCGTGATTTTAACTTCCTATAATAAGAAACCAAAGGATACAAATGATAGTATAACTTTTTTAAAAAACATAGAAAGCTATACTACAGAAATCAATATGGACATAAAGAATGATAAACAGACAATTAACTATAAGGCAAGACAATCCTATTTGCGAGGAGGTGGATACAAACTTGAACTAAACAATAACAGAGTATTTATCTATAAAAACGATGATAATATTTATATTAGTGACAAAAACAATGGTGCAGCGTATGTACAGAGCAAGGATTTTGATGAAGTGCTTAAGCTGTCTTTTATAGGTGAATACATTGGATTATTGTATACCAATGAGGAAATAAAATATAATATCAAAAACATTAATGATATTGAATACTCAGTAATTGATTTATTTATACCTGGTAACAATAAAAACGTTAACAATGCATTACTTTATGTTAATACTAAAAGTATGTTGCCAGATAGAATGGTTATTTACGATATTAATGGGAAAGAAAAAATTGAGATAACATATACCAATTTTCTTCCTAATGTAAAGATTGATCCTGCAGAGTTTTTAATTCCATAGTATACTAAAAACATGAACGAATGAATTAAAATAATAGATGAGGTGAACGTAATGTTTAGACATTTAAGGCCTGTATGGGCAGAGGTTGATTTAGACAAACTAGCGTATAATATGAGGGAAATTCGAAGAGTAGCTAGAAGCGAAAATATTATAGCCGTTGTAAAGGCAGATGCCTATGGACATGGAGCTATAGACGTAGCTCCAGTGCTCCTTCAAAATGGTGCAAATAGGTTAGCTGTAGCAGTATTAAGTGAAGCAGTGGAGCTTAGGAATTCAGGGATAGAATGCCCAATAATGATTTTAGGGTTTACACCTCCAAACTTAATAGACGATATATTAAAGTATGATATTGAACAATCAGTATTCTCGTATGAATTCGCAAAAGAATTATCAAAGATGGCTAAGGAGAAAAATAAAGTAGCTAGAATTCACATAGTTGTAGATACAGGTATGGGGAGGATAGGCTATCTTCCAAATGATGAGAGCGTGGGGGAGGTATATAATATTTCTAAATTACCCAATATAAGTATAGAAGGAATGTTTTGTCATTTTTCTACAGCCGATGAAAAAGATAAGACTTATACTTATGGTCAAGTTAAAAAATACGATGACTTTTATGAAAAGTTAAAAGAGAAAAAAGTGTACATAAATATGAAGCATATTGCCAATAGTGCTGCTATTATAGATTTACCAGAGACTCATTATGATGCAGTACGACCAGGAATAATACTATATGGCTATTATCCGTCAGAAGATGTAAATAAGGAAAATATTAATTTGAAACCTGTAATGACCTTAAAAGCAAATATAGTACACATAAAAACTTTGCCACCTGGAGAATATGTGAGTTACGGAAGAAAGTATAAAACAGAGAAGGTGTGTGTAATAGCTACACTTCCAATTGGATATGCTGATGGATATACTAGACTTCTATTTGAAAAGGGAAAAGTAATCTTAAAAGGTAAATTTGCTCCGGTAATAGGTAGGATTTGCATGGATCAATGCATGATTGATGTTACTGATATTGATGGAGTAAAAATCGGAGATGAGGTTATACTAATAGGCGAAGATGAAAATAATAAATTTACAGCAGATACAGTAGCTGGACTAATAGGTACTATAAACTATGAAGTAATTTGTATGATTGGTAAAAGAGTACCAAGAGTATACGTTAAAGAAGGTATGGTTGTAAATATAAGAAATTATGTGTAATATTTATACAGAATATGTAAAATAAGTTATTTATATGTAATGATACTTGTTGTAAAAGGGCGAAATCACGAATAATTTCTTTGACAGATTGACGTAGGTTGAATTATAATACATTTGTACATATTGTTGTTTTAGTAAATAGGAGGTATTAAATTTTCCATGTCAACTTCAAAGAAATTAGTAATTAACCTCTCAGAAAAACTAAATATTGAATTTAATAAGGCACTTGCGAAAGATTGTAAAAAAAGAAGTGTATTTTTTAGGGAAGCTATAATACTATATATAGAGGAAAAGAAAAGACTTAATTATATAGATGATATGAAACAAGGCTATTTAGAAATGGCTGAATTAAATTTAGAGATAGCTAATATTGGTTTTGAGATTGATATCAAAGATTTTAGAGAATACGAAGTAAAGCTTTCGGAGAGTGATTTGTCAAATGACAACAATAGTAAAAAGAGGAGATATATTCTATGCTGATTTGAGTCCGGTTGTAGGCTCAGAGCAAGGCGGGATTAGACCAGTAATTATACTTCAAAATGATATTGGTAACAAGTATAGTCCCACTATTATAATTGCAGCTATTACTTCTCAGATAAATAAGGCGAAACTGCCTACTCATGTTGAGATTTCTTCAGAAGAGTATGGTCTAAATAAAGATTCTGTAGTTTTGCTAGAGCAGATAAGAACATTAGATAAAAAGCGATTAAAAGAAAAAATTGGTCATATGACTGATAGTGATATGAAAAAGGTAGACACTGCACTTTTAATTAGTGTAGGCTTATAAAATGAATAAGGGCATTTATTGCCCTTATTTTTTGTTATTTGCTTGAACGCCACTTATATAGCGAAAAAATAAGAAGAGCTCAAAATTCAATATATAATTTTTCGAAATATTTTTATTTTAGAAAATCATAATATTTTTATTATAGGAAATCATAAAGGCAAATATTATTTATGAGTTACTATTATATAAATAA
>NZ_JAENWL010000202.1 GCF_016650095.1 Clostridium sp.
CCAACACCAAGTTGCATTAGTGCTCCAAGTATAAAATTACAACCAATGGCTATCATAAGCTTAGTTCCTACAAGCCCACTGGCTGTTCCGGCAACTGGCATAAAATGCAACAAATCAGAAAACATAATAATAGCAACCGTAATTAGTGCTAGTCCCATTCCAATTCTTACTTTTTTTATGTTAAGTTTAGCCACAATATCCGCTCCTATTATTGCACCTAAAACAGCAGAAATAATCATTGAAACCAATGTTATTTTATCAACTTTTATTACAGTTAAAAAAATAATCGCCTCAAAAACCGTAGGAATTGAACAAGATACATTTAAAGTACCAGGAAGGGTTCTATCATCAGTCAATTTGAAAAGCCTAACTATGGATGTTATAATAGCAAAGCTTCCTACTCCTAAAGTATCGAAAAAACTAGCTATAAACCCTATTACACCAAAAATAATAAAGTTCTTATTTCGAAAATTTTCTGCCTTTTCCCCTTTAAAAACGTCAGAAATATATATAGTGGCAAAGTATGATTCCAGCAAAATTAGTAACCCTAATAGTATCTTAACCATAAAATATCCCCATTTCTGCATTTATAGCAATCTATTATATGGCATTATATTACCTTAAGAATCAATTAATTCTTATTGTTAGGCTATATGAATAATATATTCTATACTAAGGTCATCTATGCGAAGATAATAATATAGAAGATAAATTTAGATGCTATATTGAACCAAAAGGAACCCCCATCTGAGCTCCAGATAGAGGTTTTTAAAAAGTTCGACATCTCTCCGTTATTCTTTAGCATAAGCAGCGAACGGGAATGAATTGTTAGTGGTAGTCCCGTTTATTTTCTGTTGGATGGGGTGAGAAGAATAAAAAATATAATCAATTAGTAGAAAAAATAAACCTTTGAATCAAATCCAAAGGTTTATTTTTTCTTAAAACTCAAATAAATGTTTTTGAGGAAACAAGCCAAAAGCTCCGCCGGTATGAATAAATAGAATGTTTTTGCAGTTTTTGAAAGATCCCTTTTTAATTTCTTCAACCAATCCATACATGGCTTTTCCCGTATACACAGGATCCAGAATAATTCCCTCTAGTTTTGCAAAGTCTTGAATAAATTGAATTTCTTCTTGCCTACTTAGTGCATATCCCCTTCCCACATATCCATCTATAATATGAATTTCGTCTTTTGAAATATGTAAATTCATATCTAGGTATTGCATACTCTCATGCACTATTTTACAAATTTCATTTTTGAAGTGCTCAGCATCATCACAAACATTGGTACCATATATTTCACCAGTATACTCTAGAGTTTTACTTGCTAGGAATAGTCCAGAATGAGTTCCACCAGATCCTACTGCCAGTATAATTCTATCAAAACTGACACCCATCTCCTTCTCCTGGCAAATAATTTCCTCCATAGCATTATAGTATCCAAATCCACCAATTCCATTAGAAGCACCTTCTGGTATAATATAAGGTTTAAAACCCTTCTCCTCTAATTGCGACTTGATTTGCTCCATAATTTCAGCTTTATTATTTTTATATTCCTCTGGAGTAATAAATTGAATCTCCGCTCCCAAAAGCTTATCTATAAACAAATTACCATCTAATTCTGTTTCTGAGTTTCCTCTCAAAACAAGCACCGATTTCATTCCAAGCCTTGTAGCTACTGCTGCCGTAGCTCTGCAGTGATTAGATTGAATTCCTCCACAGGTAATAAGTACATTGCATCCCTTATTAAGTGCCTCCTTTACAGAAAATTCAAGTTTTCTTATTTTATTACCAGAGACTTCTGTCCCTGTTTGATCATCTCTTTTTATATAAATATTGGGTCCATCCAGCTTTTGTGTTAGTCTTTCTAGTTTTTCTATCCTTGTTGGTAAGTTTGCAAACATTATTTTTTCCGGAATTTTAATCATTGAATTAGACCTCCTTTTGGTTAAATCATTCTGTGATTTTTATATAAGCACTTTTCGATAGCTATAGTCTTCCTTTGATGAAATATCTAAGGTAACCAATGGTTAGCCCTTGATAGAAGATGATAAAGTTTGAGCACTCTTCTTCATCCAGTCTTTACCTTCAACCAATCGAGTAACTATCATAGATGTTACAGCATCACCAGTACAATTTATGCAGGTTGCAGGAGGATCTACAAGGAAACCAATAGTTGCAATAATTGGAAATGCTTCTGGCGGGAATCCAAATAAGCTTACAATTAGCATTTCACCAATTAGTCCACCACCCGGAACACCCGACATAACTACGCCACCAAGAACTGAAACTGCTATTGCAGTAGCATAGGTTCCAATTCCAGAGAATTCTTGCCCGAATATTCCAAACAAAAATGAAATTTTTAATATAGATGAAATAACAGTACCGTCCATATGCATAGTTGCACCAATCGGCAACACAATTTCACGAATATCCTTTGGTACTCCCATACGCTCAGTAGCATCTAGGTTTACAGGTAAACTTGCAATAGAACTTTGTGTTGCAATGGATGTAATTGCTGGTTCTAGAATATTTTTAAAGTAAGTTTTTACACCTTCAGTACCACCTGCATAATATGAATACGCATAAAATGCGATAAAAAAGTATGCGATACACAGTGGGTAATAAATAAGCATAGCTCTTGCATATGCACCCAATAATTGAGGTCCAAACTCACCAATAAGACTTGCAAAATAAGCACCCAAACCAATTGGAGCATACCACATAATAATTCCAACAAATTTCATCATGACTTTGGTCATAGCATCTAAACCCCTGGCTATAATGTTGTTTTCACCTCCAAGAGAACTAACGCAATACCCAAATATAATTGAAAATACAATAAGTGGCAACATGTTAGAGCGAGAAAGTAGACCACTAAAATCATTTACGGTTAATGCCTTAACAATTTGTTCGGAAAATTTAACTGTTTCTAGCTCCATAGTAGAATCCAATGCTAGATTAACTCCAGCTGCAGGTGGAAACACCTTAACAATGATAAGGATGATGACGCCAGCAATACACCCTGTAACAATAAATGTTAGGAACATGTTGCTTATAATATTCCCTAGCCTTTTCATATTGACCATATTTCCTACCGCACTAGCTATGGTAACAAATACTAAAGGGATTACAACCGTGAACATTAAGTTAAGAAATACATCTCCAAAAGGCTTAAGTACTATTGCTTTTTCACCAAAGATAATACCAATGATGCTGCCTATTACAATAGATAGAAGTAAAATAATCGGGAAACGATAGTTTTTCCATACACTTTGTCTTGTTGTTTTCATTTTAATACTTCCTTTCATTATTTAGTTTGCTAGGAATTTTTAACAATTTCAAATAATCCTTTATTTTTATAATTTTATATATATATAAAATATTAAAACCATGATAGGTAATGAATATTCTATAATCATTTAAAAGGTTAGAAGCTATAATATATATTCTAAATCTTCATCCATTATTTTACCAATTGCGATTATATTAGTATCCCCTATTAAAAATACCTTTTCTACACTATCCTCTAATCTTTCTATTTCTATAAGTAATTCTCCTCCAGGTGAAACAATCTTCACTTTATTACCCTTTAAATACCCTTTTAGTACGAGAGCAACTGCAGTTGAACCGGAACCCGTTCCACATGCCAATGTGAAATCCTCAACTCCTCTTTCATATGTTTTTAAAATTGCAGTAGTATCGTCTAAAATATCAAAAAAGTTTACATTTGCTCCTTTAGGAAAATCTTTATAAAATCTTATTTTTCTCCCAATATCAAATAATTCACTTTCATCCGTGTTTTGAAGACCTGGGTATTTTACAACAGCATGAGGAATTCCTGGATTCCCGAGTTCTATATAAGAGCACTCATATTTTTTACCATCAATTTCAACATTAGAATCAAGTTTAATCTTTTCAGGATTATTAAGCTTAACTTTTACAAGTCTACCTTCTAGTATTTCTGCTGATACTATACCCGCCAATGTTTCAAACCTCATTTTTTTTCCTGCAATATTATTCATATATGCATATCTAGCAATACATCTTGCACCATTACCACACATCTCACCAATACTACCATCAGAATTATAAAAGCGCATTTTAAAATCAGCATCACTTTCAGGACTATCAACTACTATAAAACCATCTGCACCTAAAGATACTTTCCTCTTACACAATTTCTCAGCTATTTTAGGTATTTCACTTAAAGATATATTTAATTTCATATTGTTTACTATTATAAAGTCATTACCTGCTCCTTGAATTTTAGTAAATTCCATAGTTTCCTCCTCAAAAATGCTATTTGTATTTATCCCTTAAAAAACAGATCATTTTGTAGCATATCATCGTAGCTTTGTCTTTTTACTATTAACTGGTGTTTTCCCTCTTTTATAAGAACAACAGCTGGACATGGGTTTTTATTATAATTGCTAGCCATAGAATATCCATATGCTCCGGTTACAAATATAGCAAATATGTCTCCTCTTTCTAATTGAGCTACTTTAGCATCTCTAATAAGTACATCTCCTGATTCACAACATTTACCGCATATTGTGACTGTATCTGTTTTTGGTTCATTTGCCTTATTAGCTGCCACTCCTTCATATTCAGCTTGGTACAGTGCAGGTCTAATATTATCAGTCATTCCTCCGTCAACAGAAACATATTTCCTAATTCCTGGAATATCTTTAATTGTTCCTACTTTATACAATGTTATACCAGCTTCGCCTACAATACTTCTGCCCGGTTCTATAACTACTTCAGGTCTTTTTATATTTAATGCTCTTGAAAACTGTTCTAATTTTTCCATCATAGGGTCTAAGAAATACGCATATGATTTCGCTTCATCTGCTTGAGTGTATCTGATACCAAATCCACCACCTATATTTATTTCTGAAGTTATATATCCAAACTTACTTTTTAGTTCTTTAATTAATTTCAAGGTTATTTCAAGAGCCTGTAAGTGAGATTTGTTATCATGAAGTTGTGATCCTAAATGAAAATGAAAACCCAGAAAATTAACATATTTTGATTCTATTGCCTTCTCTACAGCAGAAAATATTATTTCATCATCTAATGGTATCCCAAATTTCGAATCTTTTTTACCTGTAACTATATAGTCATGAGAATTACTCTTTACCCCAGGAGTGATTCTGTATAAAATGTTTACTTTCTTGCCCTTTTCTTTACATACACTTTCTATTAGGCTAAGCTCATCAAGTCCGTCAACAATAATTCTACCTATGTTATAATTAATAGCAAGTTCTATCTCTTCTATGGATTTGTTATTGCCATTAAACTCTATCTTTTCAGCAGGAAAATTAGCTTTAATAGCTGTATACAATTCTCCCCCAGAAACTACATCTATACATAGTCCTTCTCTTTCGATTATTTTACACATTGTAAGAGTTAAAAAAGCCTTTGAAGCATATGCAGCTCTTGTTCTCTGATATTTTTTTAAAAACGTTTCTCTTATTTCTTTGCATTTGTCTACAATTGCAGTTTCAGACATAACGTACAGAGGTGTACCATATTCTTTAACTAACTCTAATGTATTACACCCGTCAAAATATAAAATTCCATTTTTAATTTCTTTAGTCATAATATATTCCTCCAATTCGCTTTCCCAGCTTTTTCCTTCATGGTAGTATCAGAATAACTTTTCGATAAAAAAAATTTCTTTATCACTCTTTTGAATTCTCTTTTCTAATTATCCTTATTCAACGAATTAACAGCTTTTTCAAGTTGTAGCAAAGCTTTTTCAAGTGTTGAGCGGGGACAAGCAGCATTTAGACGCATATACCCAGAGAGGTTGCGACAAAAGTCATTACCAGCGTTGAGCCCAAGACCAGCTTCATTAATCATAAATTCTTTTAGTTCATCATTCCCTAATTCTAGTTTGCGACAATCAAGCCAAACCAGATATGTACTTTCCGGTATGGTAGGACTAATTTTGGGTATATTGCGACCACAGAAATCCCTTATAAAATTAATGTTCCCCTCAATATATGGAATTAACTGTTCCAGCCATTCTCCACCATATCTATATGCAGCTTCTACAGCTACAAGACTAAAGCAATTATTGCGATGTATATCCATGCCTCTCCAAAAAACATCAAATGTCTCTTTAAAACAAGCATTTGGAAAAATCACTACAGAAGCCTGTAGTCCCGCTAAGTTGAAAGTTTTTGTACATGAAGTACAGGTGATAGTTTTGTCTGCTACCTCCTTTGATATACTTGCAGTAGGAATGTGTTTATTATCCCACAACATCAAATCTGAGTGTATCTCATCAGAAATAATCATTACATTATAGCGTAGGCACAGGCTAGTAATTTGTTCTAGTTCTTCTCTTCTCCATACTCTTCCTACTGGATTTTGAGGGCTACACATAATAAATAACTTTGGTTTTTGCTTTAATTTTTCTTCAAAGTCCTTAAAATCTATAGAATAAACTCCATTTTGTTCTAATAATTGGTTTTCAATTACTACTCTGCCCCATGATTCTATTACTTCATAAAATTCTGGGTAAACTGGAGTCTGTATCAAAATTTTATCTTCACTATTAGAAAATTCTCTTACAATAACCGATAGAGATGGAACAACACCAGGGCTGAAACTAATTAAATCTTTATTAACTATCCAATTATTTCTACTCTTTTCCCAATCACAAAAAGCTTCATAATAGGAC
>NZ_JAENWL010000102.1 GCF_016650095.1 Clostridium sp.
GAATAGGGGACGCGGATATGCAAAAGAGGCTCTTAGACTTACTATAGACTTTGGTTTTGAGGAACTGAATTTGCATAGAATAGAGCTTACTGTGCTTGAATACAACGAACCTGCTATAAAATTATATGAGAGATTAGGCTTCAAAAGAGAAGGGGTCTATAGAGAATTTATACATAGAGATGGCAAGAGGTATGATATGTATTTATATGGAATGCTGAGGCCGGAGTGGGATAGCATGCAAGTAAGATAAACACAAAAACACAGCAGATTATAATCTGATGTGTTTTTTGAATTTAATACGTTTTAAATAATTTAAGCTACCTAGTTTTTATTTCTAGTTGCTTGTTGGTTTGCAGCCTGTACTCCAGCATTTCCATTATTCTTATATCCATTATCGGAATTTCTACTATCTTTCATAGTAGAAATGGTGCTTTCCTTCTTTGCTGCAATTCCACTAGCCATGGAACTCCCTGCATCAGGACCAATACCTTCGCTGTTAGGAATAAAGTTTTGATTTTTAGCTACAATATTTTTATTTTGGCTCATAAAAACAACCCCTTTATTAATTCTATTTTAATATGGTGCCCATAATATAAATTACTTATGCTAAAATATATTGTAAAGTAATATTTATAAAATATATTGATTTGTTAAGTAAAGAATGGGTATAATAGTATTATTAAGTTTTATAAAATTTTTAAATATTAATGCAAATTATAAATATTATTATATAAGGAGTAAAAGCGCTATGACGAAAAAAGTTACAATGCAAGATGTTGCGAATAGAGTTGGAGTTTCCAAAGTCACAGTATCCAAGGCACTTAGAGGTAACAAGGATATTAGTGAAAGTATGAAGGAAAGGATAAAGCAGGCTGCTGCTGAGACAGGGTATGTTTTTAATTCAGATGGAAAGTCAAAAGTAAATGAGAGTACTAAATGTATAGGGATAATTTCAGCAGAACGTTATTATGGACAAGAAGGTTATTTTTATATAGATCTATATAGAATCATTTCTAACTATTTGGAAAGGGTACATTATACTTGTATGTTTCATATATTAGATTTTGATAATGAAAAAAATCAAGTAATTCCAACAATGCTAGAAGATAAAAAGGTTGATGGATTAATTATTCTGGGTCAAATTTCTAAGGAATTTGTTAAAAAAATAGTAAAGCTTAATGTCCCTTTAGTATTTTTGGATTTCTATTATGATAAAGTTAATGTAGACAGTATTAATACAGATAATTTTTTCGGAACTTATGAAATTACCAATAATCTTATTGAAAAAGGTCATGTAAATATAGCTTTTGTGGGAAATTTAAATTTGACTAGTAGTATTCAAGATAGATTTTTAGGCTATTATAAATCTATTTTAGAGTATAAGTTATCTTTTAAAAACAGTTGGATTATTAATGATAGAACCGATGATAACATATGGATTGATATTTCTCTTCCTGAGGATATGCCGACAGCATTTGTGTGCAATTGTGATAAAACCGCATTACTATTAATTGAAAAACTTAAAAGCTCAGGATATAGAGTGCCTGAGGATTATTCTGTAGTAGGATTTGATGATTCAATACACGCTATCCAATCTAATCCGAAAATTTCAACTGTTAAGGTTGATTTGGATGAGATGGCAAGGGTGGCTATAAAAATGATTTCAAAAAAGATAAATGATGTAGAAACTCAATATGGGAGAGTAATGATTAAAGGTAAACTTGTAATTAGAGATTCTATAAAAAAAGTAAATTGAAATATGATTTAAAAAGCCTAAGTTAGAGAACTTAGGCTTATTTATATAAAGACTGTAAAGTTACAATTATCATCTATGAAACCCTTACAAAGGTTGGTATTAAAGGGTTTGTCTAAATATATATTATTATATGATTTATCTGTATTTTTCTTGACAATATGTAATCGTTGTCGTAAAATATAATTGTAACGCAACAATAACGTTACACAATATACTTAAGGGGGAAAAATATGAAAAAAGTAATTAGTTTGGTTTTGTTTGCTACCATGTCAATGGGTGTATTAGCCGGTTGTGGTAAAAATACAAATACAGATCCAACTCCAACTGAAGGTAAAAAAGATGTAACACTGACCGTGTTAACCAACAGAACAGACATTATAAACACTGATCTTGCAAAATTCGGAGATGAGTATAAAGCAAAAACTGGGGTAACTATTAAATGGGAAGGTATTACCAATTATGATGGAGACGTAAAAATTCGTTTAAATTCAAAAAATTATGGTGATGTACTTTTAGTACCAAATGGAATTGCAAACTCAGATCTTCCACAGTTTTTTGAGCCACTCGGAAAAAATACAGACGATAAACTAAAAGATTATAATTATACTGATGATAAAGCAATTAAAAATGAAGACGGTTCATTTACCACTTATGGATTAAGCTATGGAATGGGTGCTAGTGGAGTGGTTTATAATAAAGCAGCTTTTAAGAAAGCGGGGATAGAAAAATTTCCAACAACCTTAACTGGTTTATATGAAGCAGCTTCAAAGCTAAAAGAAGCAGGGATTGTACCATTGGCTACTAATTTTAAAGATAAATGGCCTTTGCAAGAATGGGATTATATGGCGATTCCAATGTCCGGTGATGGAAGTTACTACAATACTATATACAAAGAGACGGCTCCTTTCTCAGAAGACAAGCCAAATGGTAAAGCACTTAATGTTCTTTACAAGTTTGTAAGCAATGGATGGGTAGAGCCAGATCTTACTACTACCAATTGGGAACAATCTAAAACTGATCTTGGACAAGGTAAAGTCGCAATGATGTTTTTAGGTACTTGGGCAATACCACAAATGCAAGATAATGCAACAAATAAAGAGGATATTGGATTTGCAGCAATACCTGTTGATGATTCAGGAAAACTTAGTGCAATTGCATCACCAGATTGGCGTTTAGCAGTTAGTAAGGCTAGTGAAAATAAAAAAGAAGCACAAGATTTCTTATTTGCTTTCATAGATTCTAGTTTTGCTAACGATAATGGGTTTATCCCAATAAAGAAGAATGCAGAATCTACTAATCCAGTTATAAAAGAGTTTACGACAGGCGCAGAGCTTTTATTCACATCTCCAGGACCAAATGGGGATGAAAGTGATAAAAGGGATAAAATAGCAAATAAAGCTGCAATAGATTTTTATGGAGGTATTTATGTTCAAAAGGTTGCTATAGCGGCGAAAAATAGTAAAGCTGATTTTGATAAAGCTATAGAAGATTTAAATGCTAAATGGGCAAAAGCTAAAAAAGATCTTAATTATTAAATACAAGGAGGGGTGTTCCCTCCTTATTTTTAAAATATGAAAAAAGGTTGTGGACAGATGTTTGGAAAGCTGAGTTATAAAAAACAGGAAAAAGTTGTAATATTTTTTTTCCTGTTAATTCCGTTACTTTTTTTAGCCACATTTACATTTATACCAGCTATGAGTTTAATTTATTACAGTTTTATAGAATGGAATGGGTATAGTGCTGTTAGGAAATGGGTTGGTTTTTCTAATTATATAGAAATATTTAAGAATCCTACTTATTTTATAGCTTTAAAAAATAGTATTTATTATTTTTTCGGTGGGTTTGTTCAATTATTTATTGCATTTTATTTTGCTATTATATTAAACGGAAAAATGAAAGGGAAAAGTTTCTACAAAGCCGTAATGTTCTTCCCATATCTTCTTAATGGTGTAGCAATATCTTTAATATTTGTTTTCTTTTTAAGGCCGGATGGAACATTGGATAGTATATTGAACCTTTTAGGTATAGGTAAATATATCCATCAGTGGCTTGGAGATATTGGTATTATAAACTATTCCTTAGCATCTGTTTCTATATGGAGATATGTGGGCTTTAATTTTATAATATTTTTAGGTGCTATACAGTCTATTTCAGGAGAAGTAATGGAAGCTGCAGATTTAGATGGAGCTACTGAGTGGCAAAAGGTAAAATACATAATATTCCCTAGTGTTAAAAAAATTATAGAATTAAATCTTATCCTTGCCATAGCTGGAGCAATAGGTGTATTTGAGATTCCATATATAATGACAGGTGGAGCAAATGGCAGTAACACATTTGTTATTCAAACTGTAAATACTGCCTTTCAATTCCAACAGGTGGGACTCGGATCTGCGATGGCTGTAATAATGCTTTTAATTGTAGCAACAGTAACAATCATTGAAAAAATGTTTTTTAAGGAGGCAGATTAATATGCAAAAGGAGAAATATGTATTTGAAAAAAGTAGACATGTTATATTGATTATAATTAAGTATATATCTTTAATATTGGCAGCTATTGTTGTTGTAGCTCCAGTAATAGTAATATTATTTGCCGCTTTTAAGACTCGTAGTGAATTTAATATTTCAGGAAAACTTACGCTACCTAATAGTTTCTTGTATTTAGAAAATTTTAAGACCGCGTTTACTGATGGAGGAATGATTACAGGACTTAAAAATACTATTTTTATTATGGCAATGTCATTAACAGGTACAATTCTGTTTGGAGCAATGGTTGCTTATGTATTAAATAGATTTGAATTCTTTGGTAAAAAACTGATTTTCGGAGCTTACCTTGTGGCAATGCTTATACCAATTGTGACAACTCAAGTTGCAACTTATAAAATTGTAAGTTTTCTGGGCCTTGTTGGTACGATATGGGCTCCTATAGTGCTTTATTTGGGAGCAGATGTAATGAGCTTGTATATTATGCTTCTATTTATGGATTCGATACATGTAAGCCTTGATGAAGCAGCTAAGCTTGATGGTGCTTCTTACCCGTATATATTTTTTAGAATAATACTTCCGAATTTAAAACCAGCAATTGCGACAGTTGCAATAATTAGAGGAGTTACAATATATAATGATTTTTATATTCCATTTCTTTATATGCCTGACCAGAAGCTTCAGACACTATCAACTTCCCTTTATAAGTTTATGGGGCCTTACGGAGGGCAATGGAATATAATATGTGCAGGAATTATTTTAATTATTATTCCAACTTTAATTGCATTTTTATCAATGCAGAAATATATATACAATGGGTTTGTAAATGGCTCAGTTAAATAAGGCACATTCCTATAAATGACTGATAGTTTATTCATTTCACGTGCCTTAATATATATTTTTAGAAACTTTAGATAGGAGATTTTTAAATGCTAAATTTATCAAAAGAAATTCACAAGGAATTGAATCAACGTATATTTCCATTTTGGAGTAGTTTAGCCGATTATGATAATGGTGGTTTTTATGGATATGTAGGGTATGATGGTAAGATTAATAAAGAGGCAGAAAAGGGCGCTATTTTAAATGCTCGAATTTTGTGGTTTTTCTCAGCTACTTACTGTTTAGATAAGAAAAATGAAGCATTAGAGCTTGCGAGTCATGCATATGACTTCATGAAGGACAAGCTTTTTGATGATAAGTATGATGGATTATATTGGATGGTGGATTTTAAGGGACAACCTACAGATAATAGAAAACATATATATAATCAGGCTTTTGGTATATATGGGTTGTCACAGTATTATAAAGCGACAGGAAAAGAGGAAGCTCTTGATATTGCAAAAAAACTATTTCATTTAATAGAAAAAAAATGTGAGAATTCTAATGGATATTTAGAAGAATTTGATAGAAAATGGAATGAAAAAGAAAATGAGATGCTTAGTGAAAATGAAGTCATATCTGATAGAACTATGAACACTCATTTACACGTATTAGAAGCCTATACTCTGCTATACGAAGTTTCAAAAGATGATAAGGTCCGCGAAAGGCTATATTATCTTCTTGACCTAATAAAAAATAAAATATATTCAGAGAAAAGACAAAGCCTAAAGGTGTTTTTCGATGAGAAGTGGAATGAAACTATCAATTTGCAATCTTATGGGCATGATATTGAAGGCTCTTGGTTAATTGATAGAGCGGCAGAGGTGCTAGGAGACGTTAGTTTAATACAAAGTACCCATAATTATACACAGAAAATTGCTGAAAATATTTATAATAAGGCATATTCGCCCTTAGGTGTAATTAATGAGACTGAAAATGGAATTACTGATACAGGAAGAGTGTGGTGGGTGCAAGCTGAGTCTATTATAGGATTTTACAATGCTTATGAAAAAACAGGAGATAAAAAATATCTAAAAGCAACAGAGGAACTTTGGAAGTATATTAAAAATAGTGTGGTTGATAAAAGGGAAAACAGTGAATGGTTTTGGAAGCTTTCGGAAGATAATTCTCCAATACCTGATATGCCAATTGTTGAACCTTGGAAATGTCCATATCATAATGGAAGAATGTGTATAGAGATTATTGAAAGGATGGGGAAGCTAAGTGAAGAAAAAATATCTTGAGGAACTTGAAAAATACGATAATCTCATTAATAGAAAAAATCCAGAGTCACAAGCGGAATACAATGGTATTTATAAGAGGTATAAATACCCAGTATTAACTAGAAAACATGTTCCACTTAGCTGGAGATATGACTTAAATGAAGAAACTAACCCAAACTTTATTGAAACTTTGGGCATTGATGCAGTATTTAACCCAGGTGCAATTGAATTAAATGGGAAATTTTATTTAGTAACTAGGATGGAAGGTAGTGATCGTAAATCTTTCTTTGCTATAGCTGAAAGCGAGACTGGAACTTATAAATTTGAATTTATTGACTACCCTGTAGTAATTCCAGATACCTGTCCTAACGAAACGAATTTATATGATATGAGATTAACTAAGCATGAAGATGGATTTATTTATGGTGTATTTTGCTCAGAAAGAAAAGATCCTAAATCAGCACCTGGTGATCTTTCTTCAGCAATAGCTGAAGCCGGAATAGTGAGAACAAAAGATCTTAAATGCTGGGAAAGAATGCCTAATCTAAAGACTCCGTCGCCGCAACAAAGAAATGTAGTGTTACATCCTGAATTTGTAAATGGGAAATATATGCTATACACTCGTCCTATGGATGGATTTATTGACACAGGAAGTGAAAGTGGAATCTGTATTGGATATTGCGATACTATGGAAAAGGCTGTTATTGAAAAAGAGATTGTACTAAGTCCTAGAAAATATCATACAATTACAGAATCAAAAAATGGTGCTGGATGTGTTCCTATAAAAACAGAAAAAGGTTGGATTCACATTGCACACGGGGTAAGAATTACAGCAGCAGGACTTAGATATGTTATTTATTTGTTTGTGACAGATTTAAACGACCCTGAAAAGGTAATCGCAGCTCCAGGTGGCTATTTAATTGCACCTTTTGGAGAAGAAAGAGTTGGAGACGTATCAAATGTAGTATTTACAAATGGTGTTATAGCTAGGAATAATGGAGATGTTTTCATATATTATGCGTCCTGCGACACTAGAATACATGTGGCAACTACTAATATTGACTTGCTTTTAGAATATGCATTTGCAACACCAACAGATCCATTGCGTTCTGCAGAGTCAGTAAAGCAGCGTATTGAACTAATCAAAAGAAACTTGGAAGGAGGATTTTGCAATGAGTAAAGTTTTCATATTAGGTGAAGTGATGAAAAATATACCATGGCAAGATAAACCGGTAGGCTTCGATAGGGTAGTGTGGAGACATGACAAAAATCCAATAATAGGCTGGAATCCAACCCCAAAAACTGCTCGTGTTTTTAATAGTTCAGTAGTGCCCTATGCTGATGGTTTTATAGGGATATTTAGAGCAGATCATAAAAATGGTAGGCCGCAATTGCACCTAGGATATAGCGCGGATGGCTTGAAATGGGATATTGAAAATGAAGAAATTCATTGGAAGGATGAGGAGGGTAAACCGTTTGAACCTTCTTATTCTTATGATCCTCGCTTAGTTAAAATAGATGATATTTATTATATTATATGGTGCACAGATTTTGCAGGGGCCACTTTAGCTATAGGAATGACAAAAGATTTCAAGGAATTTACTAGAATTGAGAATCCATTTATTCCGTTTAATAGAAATGGCGTACTATTTCCAAGGAAATTAAATGGTAAATACATGCTATTAAGTAGGCCTAGCGACAGTGGACACACGCCTTTTGGAGACGTTTTTATCAGTGAGAGCCCAGATTTAGTTCATTGGGGAAAACATAGAAAAGTTATGTCTAAGGGAGGAGCTGGATGGTGGCAAGCAACTAAGATAGGTGCAGGTGCGGTACCAATAGAAACAACTGAGGGATGGCTGCTTTTTTATCATGGTGTTTCTGGAACTTGCAATGGGTTTGTGTATAGCGTTGGAGCAGCGATACTTGATATAAATAACCCCTCTAGGGTTTTATATAGAACAAGGGATTACATTCTTACACCTGAGAAAGATTATGAAACTACAGGTTTTGTACCAAATGTAACTTTCCCTTGCGCAACGCTTCAAGATAGTGAAACAGGAAGAATTGCAATATACTATGGTGCTGCTGATACCTATTTAGCAGTTGCATATGCCAAGGTAGACGAGCTTGTAGATTATATAAAAGCCAATTCGGAGCTAGTACCAGGAGATGCAGAAGAATATAGATAGTTTTATAATTAAATAGAATAATTTAAATCCTTAGATCATTTTTAAAAACGATTTAAGGATTTGTTTATTTTATGAAATCGGAGGTATAATATTATGGAATACATTAAAGGATTTACTTGGGGTTCATTTAATCATAGGGGAGCATATATTGAAGAACAAGCATCAAACTCACTTAAGCTCATGGTAAAACGAACTGGAATAAATTCAGTAGTGCTTGCACCTGCTGGTGTACAAAAGAGTGCACAATCCTTATATATTGATTATTGTGGTGAGTATACAGTTAGTGACGAAGAATTGATTTTGACTATAAATAAATGTCATAAACTAGGACTGAGAGTTATATTAAAGCCTACTGTAAACTGTTTGGATGGCACTTGGCGAGCACATATTAATTTTTTTGATATAGATGTGCCATGTGAACCTAAATGGAGTGAATGGTTTGGAATGTATGACGAATTTATTCTTCATTATGCAAAAATAGCTGAGGAGACTAATTGTTTTATGTTTGTGGTTGGGTGTGAAATGGTGCAGGCTCAAAGAAGAGAACAGGAATTTAGAACTTTAGTTTCAAAGGTAAAAGAAGCTTATAGTGGTTTAGTTACTTATAATACTGACAAGTACCAAGAGGGAGAAGTTAAATGGTGGGACGCATTAGATGTTATTTCCTCAAGCGGATATTATCCTATTAATGATTGGGACAATCAATTAACACGGATAAAAAAAGTTGTTGAAAAATATAATAAACCATTCTTTTTTATAGAAGCTGGATGTCCTAGTAGAATAGGGTCTTCATTAGTTCCAAACAATTGGGAACTTCAGGGTGGACCTAGTTTAAAAGAACAAGAAAAATACTATGAAGTTATGTTTGAAAAAACTAAGGATGCAATGTGGATTCAGGGCTTTGGATTATGGGATTGGCAGTCAAAATTATATGAGGAAGATAAGGCTAAAAATGATAACGGTTATGACGTTTATGGAAAACCAGCTGAGAAAATAATTAAAAAATTCTACGACTCTAAATAATTAAATTTTATTTTTTTATGCGTTTATTGTCTTCATCAACGTGCTAAAAAGAATCGTGAATCTAGTAAAGAAGATTATGAATTTAGAAAATCAGAAAGTGACGTGGACACGGTGGTTAATTTAGCATTTTTTTCAGGCGTAAAAACTAGAAATGTATCTAAAAACTTTAGAGGCGGTAGTCTTGTTGCTATTTTTGGTGGTATTGATTTGGACCTAAGAGATGATTTTCTTTTAAATAACGGTAGATAACGAGCATAGCGTGTATAAAGGTATACCTAAGAAAAATTCTTAAATATGCCTATTTATCTGCGTTGCCCTTTAGCAAAGAAAATAGCAGGAGTTATAATATTATAACTTCTGCTATTTATTTTTATATTAATTCATTCGTTTTATGAATAGGTCCATTTAATGTAATCATAATCAAGCTATTTTTTTTCATTCCATTACTCCATAAAATAGTATACTTACCTACCATCTTTACCTGGTTTAACCACCTGTTTTTGTTTAATTCTTTACCATTTAGAGATTTTGTAGGATATGTTAATTGTCTGTAAGCTAGACCGTTTTCTTTAATTACATATACCTTAAATACAACCTCACCATTATATACGGTAGATAACCGTTGATGATGGGAACACCTATAAATAAAGGCA
>NZ_JAENWL010000186.1 GCF_016650095.1 Clostridium sp.
AGAGCTAAATAACTTCTCGTCATAGAATGATCTTTAAGCTGGGCAGCAAGACAGTTATGTGAACTATCATTTTTAGCAACCACCAAGGCTCCTGATGTGTCCTTATCAATCCTATGAACTATTCCAGGTCTCAGTATACCGTTTATACCTGACAGGTCTGTGCAATGATATAAGAGTGCATTAACTAATGTACCGCTATAATTTCCTGGTGCTGGATGAACCACCATATCCTGTGGTTTATTAATTACAATTACGTCACTATCTTCATATAAAACGTCCAATGGTATTTCCTCTGCGGCTATATTTAACTCTACAGGATCTGGAACGGATAATATAATTGTCTCCCCTAATTTTAATTTATAATTACTTTTTCTACATTTCCCATTCACAAAAGCAGTTTCTTTTTCTATTATTCCTTGAATATATGATCGAGATTTATTTTCTAATTCATTTGAAATAAACACATCTAATCTTGTACCAACTGAACTCTCATCTACTTTAAACTCGAAATTTTCCATTTATACCTCATCCTTTACTATCGAAATTGCCAAAATCAATGTTCCAACTACTACTAAACTATCAGCTATATTAAATGTTGGAAAATAATATACCTCTTTATAATGAACTAATATAAAATCTACTACGTATTTATAAAATATTCTATCATATAAATTCCCAAGTGCTCCACTTATAATTAAAGCAAAGCTTAGCCTTAGAAATTTTGATTTTGGCTTATACACAATAAGATAATATATCATTCCTGATACAATGAGTAGGGTAAATAAAGCTAGCAATATCAATTTATTTTGCAAAATTCCAAATGCTGCTCCTCTATTCTCTAAATATTCTAATTTAAAAAAATCTTTAATTAAAATTATTCCATCCTTTCCTTTAAGTGAGCTCAGTGCCCAAACTTTAGCTAATCTGTCCAATAGCAAACCCAAAAATATAATTAATAATTCCATGACCTTCCCCCTGTTAAATCATCACCTTCGAAGATGTCACCACCTTCGAAGGTGATGCATTATTAATCTGGCAACTGATTTTTATATTGTTCATTACTTATTTTTTCTATAGGTTCAACATATCCATAATCATCATCGTAATAATCAATTATATCTTCTATATTGTTAAAACGATCTACTGTTTGGTAAATATCCTCGGCATCAACACCTACTCCACCGCTTGTACTGTATCTAAACGGTATGCCAATGACCTCTTCTTCAACTGGTCTATTGTTTTGTTCTGCTATCTTAATACTACCTATGGATTTTTGACATGACACACAGTTCTCTGCATAGGGTATAAATTCTAATCTTTCGTAGGCTATATCTTTACCACAATTCTTACATTTTCCATAAGTATGATTTTCGATGTTCTTTAAAGCATCATCAATTTTATTAACAATTGATATCTCATTACCTTTAAGTGCAAGTCCCTTTTCCTTATCAAATAATTCAGAAGCAGTATCAGACGGATGATTGTCATAAAATGATATTTCCGTTGCCATTTCACTGTTGGAATTAATAACTCCATTTTGTTTCATTTGATTAATAAGACTAAGCGCTTGCGATTGTTCACTTATCAATTTTTCTTTAAAATATAGCATTTTTTCCTTTTCCATGATAACAACTCCTCAAGTTTTTAATATAGTAGTAATATTCATTTTATAAAACTTCTATATGTTTATGTTTTCTCATGGAAAGAATTTTATTACACTTATTTTATAATATTTAAAAATTTGAGGGAATATTATTTAAAATAAGTAATTTAACTTAAAAAAGATATTGTAATACTCCCCCATATTAGCTTATTAAATCAGCTTCAACATATCATTTAAAATATTAGTAGAATTTTCAACAGCAATATCCTTGAATTTTTCGTAATCCATATGAGCCCCGTTATTTGCATTGTCTGATATTGATCTAATAACAATAAATGGGATTTCGTTTAAATAGCATACTTGAGCAATACTTGCACCTTCCATTTCACAAGCTAAACATTCAAACTCAGAATTAAGCCACTTTATTTTAGATGCGTCTGCAATAAATTGGTCACCTGACACAATTCTTCCCGTAAAATGATTATGTCCTTTTATGTCCTTACATGCCTCCATTGCATACTCTATTAGTTTATTATCACATTTAAACTCAAAAGTATCCATATTGGGAATCTGTCCTAATTTATCTCCAAATGCAGACGTATCCATATCATGTTGTACTAAATTATCCCCTATGACAATATCTCCAGGGTATATATTATCGACAGTTCCACCTGCAATACCCACATTTATAATACAGTCCACATTAAAATCGTCAATTAATATTTGAGCACAAACTGCGGCATTAACTTTGCCAATTCCACTAGTAACTATTACTACATTTTTTTTATGTATGATACCAACACTAAATTCCATATTAGCCTTTATTTCTTTTCTTTCAAACTGCATGTCCCTAATTAAAAATGCAACTTCTTCTTTCATTGCTCCAATAATTCCTATATTCATTCGACTATTCCTCCTTATTGTTCTATTAAGTATATAACATTTATTACTTATTTGAATGCGACAATGTATTATACCATATTTATTATTTACTTAAATGTTCCTTACATAAAAAATCTCACCCAATGAGTGAGATTTCTGTGTTTTTACTCTTTTGTAAAAAAACTTTTTATTTCTTCTAGATCTTCGCTACGAAAATCTTTTTCATCAATGTTTTTAAATGCTAAATCAGAATATTCGACTGTAGCCGCAGCTTCTTTCTCGCTTCTTTTATCATCAATTTCATTACCTTTATTAATTTCATTACCAACATTGTAATTTTTAAAGTAATCATTTTCAAGACCTTCAAACATCTCAATCTGACAATTCATAAAATTCCTAAATTTTGTTCTAAACTTTGCAAATTCTTGTTTAGTTTTTTCATATTCATCATTTATCTTAAGGACATCATTATGAGCCTTATCTATCAATCTTTGAGAAGAATCGTTTGCATTTTTAATAATCAATTCCGATTCTTTTTGGGCACAAAATTTTGCTTGTTCTGCTGCATTTTGAGCTAATACTAATGTGTTTTGAATTGTAGCCTCTATTTTAACATGATGCTCTAATTTTTCTTCTAAAAAGCTTGTTTTTTCTCTTAATGTTGAATTTTCTTTGTACATAATTTCATATTCTTCCGATAATTCATCTAAAAAGTCATGAACTTCATCAACAATATATCCCCTAAAGCCTTTTTTAAATTCTTTATTATTAATATCCATAGATGTAATTCTCATTTTAGTCCCCCCAATTAAATATATTTCTTTATTGCAACTTTCAAGCGGTCTTTTTGAGTACTTCCTATACTCTCTGAAACCTTAAACTTCCCATATCCCCTGATCGTTAATGTATCATTATTTTTTATAACCTTATCCTTTTTTACACACTGAGAATAGTTTACTAATATTTTGCCTGAAGATATTAATCCGACTGAATTACTTCTTGAAACATTACATATAGATGAAACCATGCTATCAAGGCGAAGGGACGTAGATATAATTACCTTTTCTTGAAATTTTCTTTCTGGAAGTTCTTTAATCGTATAATCATATTCACTCACGACGCAATGACAATTCCCTATACTACTTAGATTATTAATTATGTAACTACTAATATCAGAGCAAACCGGTGCATAACAAACAGCATCTTGAACTATTAAATCACCTAATTTTTCTCGTTTAATTCCAAGTGACATTATTGCTCCTAAATAATCCTTATGATCCAGTTTATTAAATTTAGAATTATTACTTATTTTCAATAAATCTATAGGATATGTTATAGGATCGCCTTCAGAAGAAAATGATAACATCCTCCTGTCGGCATCCTTAAATATCCCATATGTGAACGATTTTACCTTATAATTTTCACATATAGCTGATATTTGGTTCCATATTGCTGGCGATACAAAATCATTCGTAAATGTGATTTTATTTGTCTTTTCAGACATTTGAATTTTATTAAATATGCTAGAAATTAAATTCTTGTCTTCGCAATTTATACTTTTTAAAAAATATTTTTTATCCATTTAGATTCTTCCTTAACCTAATAATCCCAGTATACGAAACACAACTGATTTGAGTATCATTAACATTACTAGTGCGATTATTGGTGAAAAATCGACCATTGTATTGGGAAAATATCTTTCTTGGATTTTTCTACCAGGCGCAAGTAGAGGTCCTGTAATTTTATGCAATAATTCTGTATATTGATTAGACCGATTAGCATAAACCCACGACAAAATAACTTCACCAAATATTGCATACTCTAGCACCTTAAAAATGACATTAATAAAATTATACAAATTATACAAATTTTATGACCTCCTGAATTTTCCTAATATAAATAATAATTACTTATTGTTACTCTAAAAGTATTCCCACATTTACTAAAGTTAAGTACACTTATTTATTCCAACTAAAAATTCCTTTTGAACTTAGTTCATTTTTTAATTCATTATTAACTTCTATATTTGAAGGAGATATTATATAAACACCTTTTTCTACCTGCTGAAGGTCTCCACCCAATGAGTAACATGCTCCTCCAATAAAATCTAATAACCTTTGCCCATTTTTAGGTTCGAGTCCCGTAGTGTTAACTACTACTATCTTTCTAGCTTTTAAGTTATCACTGATAACTGTTGCTTCATCAAAATCCTCTGGTTTTATAATAACCACTTTTGTAGATGTCGATGTATGAATATTTACAACTTTACTTTGCTTTTTGTTTGCGCTCATCAATGACTCAATATCCATATCATCATCTTCTTCTTCATTCCTTATTTCTTGAAGTTCTTCTTCAGATTCCTCTGCCAAACCTAAAAAACCCATAACCTTATTCATTACTTTACTTCCCATTTTTATACCTCCATTTTTTTATAATCTCGCTGGCCAAATATACGCTCACCAAGTCTTACCATATTAGATCCTTCGTCTAATGCAATTTGAAAGTCACCGCTCATACCTAAAGATAAAAATTCCATTGAAACATTTTTATATTCAAAAGCTTTTAGATTATTAAATAATGTTTTCATTTGAGCAAAGTACCTTCTACAATTTTCTTCATCACCAATTGGGATTGTAGCCATTAGCCCTTTAATTTTTATATTGTTACATTCAGCGCAAGCTTTTATAAGTCCATCCATTTCTTCAACAGCTACACCAGTCTTAGCAACTTCTTTCCCTATATTAACTTGAATCAAAACACTTGCAATTTCATCTTTAGCCGCATATCGCTTTTCAATTTCTCTAAGTAGCCGTATACTATCTAAAGAATGAATCAGATGAACTTTTCCAACTATGTATTTCACCTTATTTGTCTGCAAATGCCCTATAAAGTGCCATCTAATTCCTTCACCAACGTTATCATATTTTTCAATTAATTCTTGCACTTTATTCTCACCAAAATCTCTAGCCCCAGATGTATATGCTTCTTTTATTTCATGTATTTGTCTTGTTTTAGAAACACATATTAGTGTGACGTCTTCTGGAATGTCATTTTTTGTTTTGTTATAAGCTTCACTAATCGTCAACTATCAATTCCTCCTTGCTAAACTCTTTAGTACAAAGCAATTACTTATTGCTATCATCCATTTCTCTATTTCTCTATTTAATTCTTCATTAAGCAGAGAATTCCTTCATTTTTTTATATTTTATTCTTATTTAGTTACGGGACCCATGTATTGATATTTAAACTTGCCTATATATGCTAATATTTTTATTTGATTTGATTTAAAAATGCTAACCTTAACTGATCTTAGTTTTAATAATTTTATTTGTGTTGGTTCTAATGTTAAATAATTATACAACAAATCTTGGTTCCCTATTGAATTAATGTAAAATGGAGTTACAATCTTAATGCCATTTAAATATATAAATGGCCCACCACATAATACATAATTGTCATAAACAATCCTATGACCATTAACGGAAATTGCTTCTGCTCCTGCATTTTTGAGATCATTTATAACTTTACCAATATCAGAGTCATGAACTAATAGTACATTTTGGTCCATGTCAGGATCATCGCCATCTTCTAATATAATTTTAACCCCTTGGCCTTCAACATCACTATTTCCTAAGATTAAATTATTATAACTAATTTCCTTTTTAATTTCCTCTAAAACTTCATTTTCCACTTCGTCACCATTTGTATATTTTTTTAGCTTTACATTAATCTTATAATATTGATCTTTTAAATTATTTAGTTCAGAATATAAATTAGTTCTCTCATTATAGGCTTCATCATATTGTTTTGCATCTAAGAAGTTATTTTTTCCTTCAAATCCAATATTCATAGCTAAAAGAAGTCCTATAATAATTGATGCAATGAAAACAAATATGGTAGCTTCATTATTTTTCATTTAATCACCTCATTAATGAGCCTTGGCTTTATCTATTAAAAGTCTTCTAATAACTGCGAAATTGTCAAATATCCTTCCTCCAAATACAATAACAGCAGCCAAATAAATTGGAATTCCCAATTTATCGCCTAGATATACCATTGCTACGGCTAAAGCTGCATTTCCGAAAAAACCTGATATAAAAATATCTGCTCTAAAATTTTTAGAAATTGTGCCTCTAAGTGCCCCAAAAACTGAATCTAAACATGCAAAAATTGCTACAGAAATATATGGAGAAAATTTAACTGGAATCTCAATATTCCATACAATACCTAATATAACACCTATTAATAACCCTACAAAAGCAACCATTTAAACACCTCTATTTCTTTTCTATTGGTTTAGCGAACTCAAATTTATACGTTCCATTATACTTAGGTATTATAATTTTTCCTTTTTCGCCTGATTTTTCCATAGTTATATCACAATTCTGACTAAGCGTTCGTGGAATAGCTCCCGGAAAACTTATAGCTTTTTCTAATAGATCTTGTCTCCCAATTGCTTTAATTGTAATTCTTCTACTATAAGAAATTCTTTCATTATTTATAATAATCGCATTCCCAGCGACTCTAATACCACTA
>NZ_JAENWL010000146.1 GCF_016650095.1 Clostridium sp.
AAGATTTTCAGGGTCAATTAATTATTTTAAATTTGGAGGGATATTATTATGATGTATAACAACGTTTTAGATATGATAGGAGCAACGCCGGTTTTAAAACTAAATAAATTAGTTAAGGGTGACATGGCTGATATTTTTGTGAAGCTAGAAAAATACAATCCAGCTGGAAGTATAAAAGATAGGGCAGCCCTTGGAATGATAGAAAAAGCTGAAGAATTAGGATTACTAAAAGGAGGATTCACTATAGTTGAACCAACCAGTGGAAATATGGGAATAGCACTAGCAATGATTGGAAGAGTAAAAGGGTATGAAGTAATTATTGTAATGCCAGATAGCATGAGTGTTGAAAGACGTAGTTTAATTAAGGCATATGGTGCACAACTTGTTCTTACAGATGGTTCAAAAGGAATGAAGGGTGCTATAAATAAAGCAAAAGAAATAGCAGACGGAGATTCTAAATTCTTTTTGCCGCAACAGTTTGTTAATATAGCGAATCCAGAAAAACATTATGCTACTACTGCAGAAGAGATTTTTAGAGATGTATCAGATATAGATGTTTTTGTAGCAGGAGTAGGAACTGGTGGAACGATTACTGGAGTAGGTAGAAGATTAAAAGAAATTAGCAAGGACATTAAGGTAGTTGCAGTTGAGCCAGAAAAATCTCCTGTATTATCAGGAGGAGAACCGGGACCACATAAAATCCAAGGAATAGGAGCAGGTTTTACACCAGATATTTACGACAGCACTGTAGTTGATGAAATAATAAAAATTTCTGATGAAGAGGCTTTCGAAATAACAAAAAGAATCGCTAAAGATGAAGGCATATTAGTAGGGATTTCAACAGGGGCGAATATTGCAGCAGCTATAAAAATCGCAAAAAAAATTGGCAAGGGTAAAAAGGTTGTTACTGTTGCCCCTGATGGAGGAGAAAAGTATATTTCAATGGGAATTTACGAGTAAATTTTTAATATAATTCTATAGGAGTGGATGATTGTATGCTTAAAATGCTAAAATATGAAATTAAGAATGTATTAGAAAAGGATCCAGCAGCTAAGAATTGGGTTGAAGTAATCTTATTATACCCGTCTACTCATGCTATAATATTATATAGAATAGCTCATATTCTATATAATCACAAAATCTATTTTGTATCTAGAGCTATATCTCAATTGGCTAGATTCTTTACTGGAATAGAAATTCATCCAGGGGCTAAAATAGGAAAAGGATTGTTTATAGATCATGGAACGGGAGTAGTCATCGGGGAAACTACAGAAATTGGGGATAATGTAACCTTGTATCAAGGGGTTACGTTAGGTGGAACTGGTAAAGATACTGGTAAAAGGCATCCTACTTTAGGTAATGATATAGTAGTTGGGGCTGGTGCAAAGATTTTGGGCCCAATTAAAATAGGAACTGGTAGTAAGATTGGTGCCAATGCTGTAGTTTTAAAGGATGTATTAGCAAAGGGAACTGCTGTTGGAATTCCTGCTAGAGTGATTTTTAGAAAGACTATGCCTATAATAGAGATTAAGGATTATTTAGGCAACACTAAGATAATGTACAATGATATGATAATATAAAAAGGACTGAAAATATGGATATTAAGGAAGAGATAACTCGATTTTGTAAAAAACTTGGGTTGGATGCAGTGGGATTTAGCGAGTGTAGGATTTTTCATGAGCTAAATCCTTATTTTGAGGAAAGAAAAAAGCTAGGCTTAGAAAATGAGTTTGAGGAGCATGACATAGAGAAGAGAATAAATCCATTTTTATATATGCCTTATGGAAAAACTATAATTTCCATTGCATTTCCGTATTCATTTGATTCAGAATGCAATCAAAGGGTGCATTTTTCTAAATATACGTTAGGAAGAGATTATCATTCTGTTACAACGGAGTATATGGATAAAATTTGTAAATTTATTGATGAGTTGGGTGCGAAATCTATGTGTTTTGTGGATAGTAACGCGCTGCCAGAGAGATATATTGCCTGTAATAGTGGAGTGGGATTCATAGGTAAAAACAATACTTTGATAACGGAAAAGTACGGGTCATATGTTTTTTTAGGAGAAATTATAACAGATTTAATAATAGAACCGGATAAACCACTAAGGCAAAAATGTGGATATTGTGAGGTTTGTTTAAAAGCTTGTCCTACAAATTCTATTGTGAAAGGGCAAGTAGGGATAAATAATGATGCTAATATATGTTTATCATACATAACTCAGAAAAAAGATATAGAAGATTTTTGGTTTGAAAAAATTAATGGAAGACTATTTGGTTGTGATACCTGTCAAGGAGTGTGTCCATACAACAAAGAAATTGAATCTAGTTCTATTAAAGAACTTAAGCCATATGAATATATGAAGACAATCGATATAAAAACGCTTATGAATATTGATAATCAGCTATTTAAAGATAAGTACAAAATCACTTCTTGTGGGTGGAGAGGCAAAAATATCCTTAAGAGGAATGCAATTATTAATGCTATTCATTATGAAAAAGATAGAATTATAACTTTAGAAAAGGATACATCGCCGTATATAAGGGATTATTATCATAGACTTTTAAAGTTTTTCAAATTATAATAATTATATAGTTATTTTTATGAAAGGTGGAATTCTGATGATTTCGAATGTGGCGTTAAGAATAATAGACATTTTGCCAGATAAAGTTGTATCCTTTATAGCAAATAAATTACTAGATTCATACATTAATAAGTATGCAAATATAAAAACTTGCGGAATGGAGAAAATTAAAAATACAAAGTCGCCTATAATTTTCATATGTAATCATTTAAGTAATGCGGATGGCATAGTTATGAATCGGCTATTAAAAGATAATAATGTAACTTTTGTTGCGGGTGTAAAGCTAACAGATAATAGGCTTACAAAACTAGGGTTTCACGTGGCTAAGACGATACAAGTGAAACCTAATTCGGCAGATAAGGAGGCTATATCTAAAATAGTTAATACGCTAAAACAAGGTAATAACATTATGATTTTTCCAGAAGGCACAAGAAGTAGAAGTGGAAAAATGATAGAGGGCAAGAAGGGTATATTATTAATGGCTAAGTTATCTAAGGCAACATTTGTTCCAATGGGAATTTGGGGAACAGAAAAATTGTTGCCTATTAATGATAAGGGCATGGCGTCAGAAAAGTTTAATTATGCAGATGTAAATATTAATGTTGGTGATCCGATTGCACTTCCGATTAAAAATGAGGGTGAAGATAAAAATGAGTATTACGATAGGGCTATGAATGAAATAATGTTAAGCATAGCTGATTTGTTACCACAGCAATATAGAGGAGTATATTCCCTTGCAAAATAGGTAATAATGAAAATAGATTTATGAAAGCATAGTTTACGTTATTTATTTAAATGCGGAGGAAATACAATGAAAAAAATATTAGTAACAGGAGCCTTAGGACAAATAGGTTCAGAACTAGTAATGAAAATGAGAGGAATTTATGGTAGTGAGAATGTAATAGCTACAGATTTAAGAAGGCTAGAGAATAGCCCAGTAGTTACTTCGGGACCGTTTGAGTTACTAGATGTAACTGATCATAAAGCCATGCTTTACCTTGCTAAAAAATATGAAATAGATACATTAGTTCATTTAGCAGCCTTATTATCAGCAACAGCTGAAGTAAAACCACTGCTCGCTTGGAATATAAACATGGGTGGACTTGTAAATGCCTTAGAAGTTGCTAGAGAAATTAAATGTAAGTTTTTTACCCCAAGTTCCATAGGCGCGTTTGGTCCAAGTACTCCTAAAGATAATACACCTCAAGATACAATTCAAAGACCAACAACAATGTATGGTATAAATAAAGTTGCTGGAGAATTATTATGTGATTATTATAATAAGAAATTTGGAGTTGATACAAGAGGAGTACGTTTTCCCGGTTTGATTTCTTATGAAGTTCTACCAGGTGGGGGAACAACTGACTATGCTGTTGATATATATTATGAAGCATTAAAGTCAGGGAAATACACATCATTCATTGCGAGTGGTACAAAAATGGATATGATGTATATGCCGGATGCAATAAATGCAGTAATTAATTTATTGGAAGCTGATGCATCAAAATTAATACATAGAAATGCATTTAATATTGCAGCTATGAGTTTTGAACCAGAAGAAATAGCTTCTGAAATTAAAAAACATATACCAGATTTTATAATGGATTATAATGTAGATCCAATAAGACAAGGTATTGCTGATTCATGGCCAAATTCAATGGATTCAAGTTGCGCTAAAGATGAGTGGGGATTTATCGCGGAATATGATTTGGGAAAAATGACTACTGATATGCTCCAAAAATTAAGTGCAAAAGGAATTGGCGCTAAGTGACGCTAAGCAACATTTATACGTTGTTTGCCTCAAGTATGGGGTGAACAGCGTATTTTTATTTAATTCTTAAGGAGTTAGGTTATTTTCATATAGATTGTGATAGAATAATCCTAAGGAAGTCGTTAATATTGAAGCTGTGTAGCTGATTATTTGACTAGGGAAAAGTAGGTGGTTTATATAAATAAAAAAACAATCAATGCAGTGCTTAATATTCTTAATGAAACATATGAAGGGGTAAAGTGTGGTTTGGATTTCACGAACCATTATGAGCTTTTAATTTCAACAATACTATCAGCTCAATGTACAGATGAGCGAGTAAATATTGTTACAAAGCAGTTGTATAAGCAATTTAATACACCAGAAGCTATGGTTACTTTATCAGTTGTTGAACTAGGAGAAAAAATTAAAAGTTGTGGGTTTTATAATAATAAGAGTAAGAATATTTTAGGTGCTACTAAACTTATATTAGAAAAATACAAGGGCGAAGTACCAAGTACAATGGAACAACTAATAGAGCTTCCAGGAGTAGGTAGAAAAACCGCTAATGTGGTATTATCTAATGCTTTTGGTGTTCCAGCGATTGCTGTAGATACTCACGTTTTTAGAGTTTCAAAAAGAATTGGGCTTGCCTCAGGGAAAAACGTATGCGAGGTAGAACAACAGCTAATGAAAAATATTCCTAAAAAAATGTGGAGTGATGCTCATCACTTCATTATATGGCATGGACGAAGAATATGTAAAGCAAGGAAACCTAATTGTGAGGTGTGTCCTATAGCTCCTTATTGTGAATTCCTAAATGGTAAATAGCGCGAATGTAGTTTTTAGTTGAAAATAAATAGTCTTTTAATGGTTTGTAAACATTAAAAGACTATTTATTTGTAAATCCCTAAGTTAGTTAATGTACATTATGTACTTAAACATAAGTATATAATGGCAAAGACTACCTAGCATAATAAAAATATGAAATATTTCATGAAACCCAAAAAATTTTAAATTAATTTTGGGCCGTTTAGTGGCATATATAATACCGCCTACAGTGTAAAAGAGTCCACCAGCAAGTAACCACATAAAACCACCTAAGGATACAGCTTTTATAATAGGTACAACGGCAAAAATAGAAATCCAACCCATTAAAATATAAAATCCAGTGTATAACCATCTAGGAGCATCAAACCAAATTATCTTCAAAAGAATTCCTATAAGAGCTAAAAGCCAAATGCCTAAGAAAAGGAAGGTTCCGATGGCGCCTTTTAAAGCAATCAAGCAGATAGGAGTATATGTTCCTGCAATTAGAACGTAAATCATAGAATGATCTACTCTTCTAAGTACTTTAATAGTTTTTTTTGAAGATAAGGACTTATGATAAGTTGAACTTGCACAGTAAAGTAATATTGAGCTTACCCCGAATACTGATAGTATAACAGTGTTATATACATTGGTAGTATCTAATGAATATTTAATCAGTAGTATTAACCCTATTGTGGATAAAAAGGCACCAAGTAAATGTGTAAGGCTACTTATAGGTTCTCTAAATTTTGATAACAAATCACTCACTCCTTTAAAAAAATATAATAATTTATTATGTAAGGGGATCTTCAATTTAAGATAGATTATTTGCGCTAGACTCTAAGTAAATATATGTTATCCAGTTAGAGTGATATTATACGTAGTTTTAAAAACTAGATTATGTATATATCAATAATACAACATAAAATAATTATTATCAATATTGAAAATATATATATTTCTAGTGGATTTAGGCAATAATTTAAGATGCAGTTAAATTGCACTGTATAGCTTAGGAATAATAAAAATATCATTGGAGATATTAGTAAATATCGATTACTCATTGTAGATTACGCATAATCGGTGGATTATTCATAATCAGTGGATTATGCGTAATCTATGCTATATAATGAGGGAGAGGTGAAAGAAATGGAGTATAATAAGGAAAGTTTAAATAATTTAGTTCAAGAGATTATAGCAACAAAAGATATTAGTCTAATGGGGATACCATGCGTAGATTTATACATGGATCAGGTTACAACTTTTTTTAATGAAAAGCTTGGGACTCTGAAAAGAAATGAAGAAGATAAAATTCTTACAAAAACTATGATTAATAACTATACTAAAGGTAAGGTTTTAATGCCAGCAAAAAACAAGAAATATACCAATGAACATATGATACTGCTTACACTTATTTACAATTTGAAACAGATAATATCAATTAGTGATATTAATACAGTATTTGATTCTATTATTGATGTAAAAGCTCCAGAAGATACAAGCCTTTCACTAGAAGATTTATATAACAATTTTGTAGACATTAAAAAAGTTCAAAATCAAGAATTCGCTTGTGATATAGATAAAGACACAGAATTTATAAAAGGTAAAATCAAGGGAATGGGAAGAGAAGATGGAGAGTTAATAGAATTAATATTAATGATATTGTTACTTATTAATAAAGCTAATATGCAAAAGAGAATGGCAGAAAAATTAATTGATAGTTTTTTAAAGAATAAATAAGGAGATGAGCTTATGTCAAAAGTTGTAGAAAAGTTTTTAAAATATGTGAGCTATGATACTAAATCTGATGAGGGCTCAACGACTGTTCCAAGCACGACGGGGCAAATGTTACTAGCTACAGAATTAGTTAAGGAATTAAAGGCAATGGGACTTAATCAGGTAAGTGTAGATGATAATGGATATGTAATGGCGAAGATTCCTTCAAATTTAGAAAAAAAGGTGCCAACTATAGGATTTATAGCACATATGGATACTTCTCCCGATATGTCTGGTAAAGATGTTAAACCTAAATTTGTTTACAACTACGATGGTAAAGATATAATTTTAAATAAAGAAAATAACATTGTACTATCTCCAAATGATTTTCCAGAATTAAAGGATTATATAGGCAAAAATCTTATTACTACAGATGGAACTACATTGCTTGGAGCAGATGATAAAGCTGGTATTTCTGAAATAATGGCTGCTGTAGAATATTTGGTAGAAAATCCACATATTTCACATGGTACGATTTGTATTGGATTTACACCGGATGAGGAAGTAGGTCGGGGTGCAGATATTTTTGATGTAAAAAAATTTGATGCAGATTTTGCATATACTATAGATGGGGGTACTATTGGGGAATTAGAATACGAGAATTTCAATGCTGCCGGAGCAAAAATTTGTATTCATGGAAGAAATGTTCATCCAGGTTCAGCAAAAGGAAAAATGATTCACTCTACTCTTATAGCAAATGAATTTGTGAACTTGCTGCCACCAAATGAGACACCAGCTACTACAGAAGGCTATGAAGGATTCTACCATTTAATCAGCCTTAACGGGGAAGTTGAAGAAACTAAACTTCAATATATTATAAGAGATTTTAATAGTGAAAACTTTGAAAATAGGAAAACATTTATAAAAGATATAGCCGATAAACTAAACAGTAAATATGGAGAAGGAACAGTCGAAATAGAAGTTAAGGATCAATATTTTAATATGAAAGAAAAAATAGAACCAGTTAAAAAAATTGTAGATATAGCATTTTTGGCTATGAAGGAAGTAGGAGTAAATCCTATAATGGTACCTATTAGAGGAGGTACGGATGGTGCAAGGCTTTCTTTTATGGGACTCCCTACTCCAAATATATTCGCGGGTGGTCATAATTTTCATGGTAAATATGAATTCATACCTACATTTGCTATGGAAAAAGCAGTTGACGTAATACTTAAAATAGTTGAGTTATATACAGAAAAATAATATAAATTATAGCAAGAATATATTATTTGAATGTCCCTAATAAAGG
>NZ_JAENWL010000086.1 GCF_016650095.1 Clostridium sp.
ATTTCGATACAAAAGAAAATCAAGAAGAACTTATAATTAGTACCATGATTACTAGTGCTCCTAAAAAAGTAATTATACACTGCGTTGATAATTGCAAAAACAAGGAATTAATTGGAACGATAAGTAAGGTCTTTGTAGATAGAGTTTATTATTGTGATAAATGCGATGAATGTGAAAAGCTAAAAAAAGGAATTATGAATAGTGGTAATGCAATTGAGAAAAAATAAAAAGGCAAAGATGATTAGATAATGGTATAGGATAAATCTAAAACAATTCTAAAATAAGTATTGACAAATAAATATTCAAATAGTATAATTTAAATTGTTGTGAACGAAAACATAAAAAGTATTTTAATATAATAGAATTATCTTTTACAAGAAGAAACAGCCGTTTCTCACCTAACAGTACTGCTAGTTAGGTTAATTAGTAATTTGAATTTGTTACTATTAAGGACGGCATTTGTCGTCCTTTTATTTATTTGAATATTATAAAATTTTCTAAATATACTTAGGAGGTGAAAACTATTAGTAAAAACAAAGATTTCATGATGAATGAAGAAATAAGAGTGAAAGAAATAAGAGTTATAGGATTTGATGGCTCTGCATTAGGTATTTTGAACACTAAAGATGCGTTAAAGCTTGCAGAAGAGAAAGATGTAGATTTAGTTATGATGTCGCCTACCGCAAAACCACCAGTATGTAGAATAATGGATTTTGGTAAGTTTGTTTATGAAAAACAGAAGAAAGAAAAAGAAGCTAAAAAGAAGCAGAAAGTCGTAAATCTTAAAGAAATACGATTAAGTGCAACAATCGAAGATCATGACATTGCAATTAAGGCTAGTAATGCTAAAAAATTTCTTTTAGATGAAGACAAAGTAAAAATAACTGTAAGATTTAGAGGAAGAGAAATTGAAAATTCAAAAGTGGGTCATAAGATATTAAAGTCCTTTGTAGAAAAAATCGGTGATGTTTACATTGTTGAGAAACCAGCGAGACAAGAGGGAAGAAATATGATAATGATTTTAGCTCCTAAACGAGCATAACCGAAAGGAGGAATTTTATTATGCCTAAGATGAAAACACATAGAGGCGCAGCAAAAAGATTTAAGAAAACAGGAACAGGAAAGCTTAAAAGAGCGAAAGCTTTTACAAGTCATATATTAACAAAGAAAAGTGCAAAAAGAAAAAGAAACTTAAGAAAAACTGGATATGTTTCAACAACTCAAATTAAAGCAATGAAGAAATTGTTACCATACTTATAATTGAATGGTAATTAGGAGGAATATAAAATGGCAAGAATAAAGAGAGCAGTTAACTCTCGTAAAAACCATAAAAAAGTACTAAAGCTTGCAAAAGGTTACTACGGTGGAAGAAGCAAGTTATTTAAAACAGCTAATGAGTCAGTAATGAGAGCACTTAGAAATGCTTACATAGGAAGAAAATTAAAGAAGAGAGATTTTAGAACACTTTGGATAGCCAGAATTAATGCGGCTTCAAGATTAAGTGATCTTTCATATTCAAGATTCATGAATGGAATGAAACTTGCAGGAATAGATATTAACAGAAAGATGCTTTCTGAAATTGCTATAAATGATCCAAAAGCTTTTGCTGAATTAGTAGAAGTTGCAAAAAAACAATTACAAGCTTAAGAAATATTTATTTTTAAATGTAGCCCTTGGGCTACATTTTTTATTGCATTTTTGACAAAGATATGTTAAGTGATATAATATAGAAATATGACATCTCCGCAAAATTTTTAGAGGTGATTAATTTGAATTTAGGTACTAAAGCTCTTATTAAGAAAAATATTTATACTCCTGTTCAAATACTTGCATTAGGTTTTGCTATATTAATATGTATAGGCGCAATACTTCTTAGTCTGCCTATAGCTTCCCAAAGTGGCGAGATTACACCGTTTATAGATTGTATATTTACTTCTACGTCTGCTGTGTGCGTTACAGGTCTAGTAATACTAGACACAGGAACGTATTGGACATACTTTGGTAAAACAGTGATAATGGTACTAGTAGAAATAGGTGGACTTGGATTTATGTCTGTGACTACGCTTGTTTTTATAGTTTTAGGTAGAAGAATAACATTAAAGGAAAGACTAGTAATGCAAGAAGCACTGAATGTGAACTCATTACAAGGATTAGTAAAGATGGTTAAATATGTACTGATGTTTACAGTTTTGGTTGAAGGAATAGGTGCCGTGTTATTCTCAACACAATTTATTCCTGAATTTGGAATCTCAAAAGGAATATATTATAGTGTATTCCATGCTGTTTCGGCTTTCTGTAATGCTGGATTTGATCTTATGGGAAATTTCACAAGTCTTACTGGATATGCTAACAATTCTGTAATAATATTAACAATGTCAGCACTAATCGTGATAGGTGGGTTAGGATTTTATGTCTGGGTAGATATTTATAACCGTAATGGAATTAAAAGGTTGTCACTTCATTCTAGGGTAGTTATTTATACTACGCTAGTATTAATAGTTTTGGGGGCAATATTTATGTTCATTTTTGAAATGAACAATTCAAGCACAATGCAAGGTATGTCTATTAAGGGCAAATTTTTGTCTTCAATTTTTGCATCGGTTGCGCCTAGAACGGCTGGGTTTAACTCTATTCCAATAGATAAAATGACAACAGCAGGAAAGTTTTTAACAATGATTTTAATGTTTATTGGTGGATCGCCTGGTTCAACGGCTGGTGGAGTGAAAACGGCTACTGCGGTTGTGCTTTTTATGACTGTAGTGTCTGTGGTCAAGGGGCGTGAAGATACTGAAATATTTCAAAAACGCATAAACAAAGAAGTTGTTTATAAAGCCTTTGTAATAGCTATACTTGCATTAGTGCTTGTTATATCGGTTACTATGATATTATCTATTACAGAACCACCGGATATACGTTTTGAATACTTGCTATTTGAGGCTACTTCAGCGTATGCTACAGTTGGGTTAACACTAGGGTTAACTACAAAATTAACAGTTGTAGGTAAAATAATAATAATATTTACCATGTATGCAGGTAGAGTAGGGCCGCTTACTATAATCTTGGCATTAGCTAAAAGTAAAAAGGCCAAATCTGGAACTATAAAATATCCAGAGGATAAAATTTTAATTGGATAGGGGTGGAGTCAATGAGTAAAAGGCAGTTTATTGTTATAGGCCTAGGTAGATTCGGAACGTCTGTTGCTGAGACATTATATTCACTAGGAAATGATGTATTGGCAGTTGATTTTGATGAAGAAGTAGTTCAAAATATCTCTGATAAAGTGACTCATGCAGTTCAAGTTGATGCAAATGATGAAAACAGCTTAAGAGCCCTTGGTATTCGTAATTTTGATGTGGCTGTTATTAGTATAGGTTCCAATATCCAATCTAGCATTATGGCAACACTCTTAGTTAAGGAACTCGGAGTAAAATATGTAATTACAAAGGCAACTAATGCGTTACATGCTAAAGTATTATATAAAATAGGTGCAGATAGAATAGTTTTTCCGGAACGAGATATGGGTGTGCGTGTTGCTCATAATTTAGTGTCATCCAATATATTAGACTATATAGAATTATCTCCTGATTATAGTATAGCGGAAGTTGTTAGTCCAGAAGAATGGCACAACAAGACACTTAGAGAATTAAATATAAGAGCTCAATATGGCATAAATGTAATGGCTATAAAAAGGAACAATGATATCGATGTTTCTCCATCTGCTGATAATAGTATTGAACCAGGTGATGTAATTGTGGCCATAGGCAGTATTGAAGAATTAAATAGATTAGAAAATTTAGTTAAATAAGGGGTACTTCGTTTGGAAAATATTCAAAGTAAGGATAATTTATTGATTAAAGACATTAAAAGGTTAAAAGAAAAAAAATATAGAATAAACAGTAACATGTTTTTAGTTGAGGGTTTTAGATTTGTCGAAGAAGCATTAAACTCAGGGTTTGAAGTGGTGCACATTTTTATAAGTGCTAGAGGAGAGGCTAAATATGAAAACTCCTCTGTGAAAAACACGCTACAGAAAGATACTAAAGTTTATACCATTAGTGATAGTATATTTAAAAGTATTTGCGATACGGATAATCCTCAAGGTATTATTGCTTCAGTTAGGAATAAACCTGTAGGGATTAAATATGATCAGGGTTTTTATATGCTGGCTGATAAAATACAAGACCCAGGAAATATGGGAACTATAATTAGAACTGCTCATGCAGCGGGAGCACTTGGGGTTATAATTACAAAAGGAACTGTGGATATTTATAATGAGAAAACTTTAAGAGCAACAATGGGTTCTATTTTTAAAATACCTATTATATATGACAGCGATTTAAAACTGGTGCAGAAACTTAGGAATGATGGATTCAAGCTAGTTACTAGCTCGCTGGATTGTGATAAAAACTTTTATGATGTAGATTTAAAAGAAAAAGTTATTATAGCAGTTGGAAATGAAGGGAATGGAATAAGCGCTGAAGTGTATGCAATATGTGATTTGAAAATTAAAATCCCTATGCCTGGTAATGCAGAATCTTTAAATGTGGCAATAGCCGCATCAATTATGATGTATGAAGTCGTAAGACAAAATAATTGTGTGAAATTTTAAAATTAAGTTGAAATTTTTTGTAGTTTTGGTTATAATATTCTGTATACTTTAATAAATAAAAATAAACTGTGATGGAGAAAGTAAATATAAAAATATTTACAGGGATAAGAAGCCTTAGACTGAGAGCTTACTTAAAAAATTTTTATATCGAAGTTCACTCCGGAGTTCTAATAGTGAAACAAAGTAGCTGTTAGCGGGTAGAATCGATAATTTTATCTAAGAGGACTTTTCTAGTCAATTAGGGTGGTAACGCGGATTTTCCGTCCCTTCAGTAGGGACGGTTTTTTTTGTTTTATAAAAATTTATAAATTTAAAAATTACATAAATATGAAGGGAGCATTCATTATGAAGGAAAAGTTAAAAGCGATAAAAGCTGCAGCACTCGCAGAACTAAAAGAATCTGCCGTTCAAACAGAATTAGAAAGTATCAGAGTTAAGTATTTAGGCAAAAAAGGAGAACTTACACAAATATTAAGAGGTATGGGAAAGCTATCAAATGAAGAAAGACCAATTGTTGGTAAACTAGCTAATGAAGCTAGAGAGGACATAGAAGCATTTATAACTAAAGCCTCAGATATATTAAAAAACAATAAAAGGGAAACAAAACTAAAAAGTGAAGTTATAGATATATCTATGCCAGGGAAAAAACAAATAGTAGGTAAAAGACATCCATTGGAATTAACACTTGAAAAAGTTAATGAAATATTTTTATCCATGGGATTCTCTATTGAGGAGGGCCCGGAGGTAGAAAAAGATTATTATAATTTTGAGGCGTTAAACATACCTAAAGATCATCCTGCAAGAGGTGAACAAGATACTTTTTACATAAATGATAGTATAGTTCTAAGAACTCAAACCTCACCAGTACAAATCAGAACTATGGAGGTGCAGAAACCGCCTATAAAAATGATTTCACCAGGTAAAGTTTATAGATCGGATGCAGTAGATGCTACTCATTCACCAATATTTTATCAAATAGAAGGTTTGGTAGTAGATAAGGGAATTACGTTTGCTGATTTGAAAGGAACATTAGAGCTATTTACGCAAAAGATGTTTGGTGGAAATATGGAAACGAAGTTTAGGCCACATCATTTTCCATTTACAGAACCATCAGCAGAGATGGACGCTACTTGTTTTGTGTGTAATGGTAAAGGTTGCAAGGTTTGTAGTGGTAGCGGGTGGATAGAACTTTTAGGTTGTGGAATGGTTCATCCACAGGTTTTAAGAAATTGTGGAATTGATCCTGAAGTTTATAGCGGATTTGCTTTCGGATTTGGGCTTGATAGAATTACAATGTTAAAATATGGAATAGACGATATTAGAGCACTTTATGAAAGTGATATGAGATTTTTAAAACAATTCTAAAATGATGATAGGAGACAAAACAATTAATAATTGTTTTGTACTAATACGGATACTAGGAGGATATAAAATGAAGATTCCAGTTAAATGGCTTAAAGATTATGTAGATATAGATATATCAGCGAAGGAGCTTTCCGATAAATTAACTATGTCTGGTTCAAAAGTAGAAGAGGTTATTATATCAGGTGCTGAAATTGAAAATGTTGTTGCAGGGAAAATAACAGAAATTATTAAACATCCTGATGCTGATTCATTAGTTGTATGTCAAGTAAATATAGGACTTGAAGGGCCAATACAAATTGTTACAGCAGCTACTAATATGAGTGAGCAGGATATTATACCAGTAGCACTTCATGGATCAACGTTACATGGAGGAGTAAAAATAAAAAGAGGTAAGCTTCGTGGCATAGTTTCAAATGGTATGTTCTGCTCTGAGGAAGAACTTGGGATTGCAGGGGATGAAATATTTGATGGACTAATGATACTTCCTAGTGATACGACCATTGGGCAAGACATAAGGGAAGTATTGAATCTTCAAAGTGTATTAATAGATTTTGAGATAACTTCAAATAGAGCAGATTGCCTTAGTATTCTAGGAATGGCTAGGGAAACGGCAGCGACTTTAGGTACAGAGTATAGAAAACCAGCCATTGATTATAAAGCTACCTCCCTCGACAATGTGGAAGATATTTATAAGGTTGATATTAAAGATGAGCTTTGCAGAAGATACATGTTAAAAGGTATAAAAAATGTAAAAATAGAGCCTTCACCACAATGGATGCAGGAAAGACTTTTAGAAGCAGAACTTAGGCCTATTAATAACATAGTGGATATTACAAATTTTGTTATGCTAGAGATTGGTCAACCTATGCACGCTTTTGATGCTAGGCAAATCACTACTAATGGTATAGTCATTGAAAGAGCGAATGCTTTTGAAAAATTTATTACATTGGATGAAACAGAAAGAGAACTCAGTGAAAGCGTTTTAACTATAAAAGACGGAGATAGAGCTATAGCAATTGCAGGTATTATGGGAGGCTTAAATTCAGAAATTAAAGCAGATACCACAAGCATAATATTTGAGAGTGCAAATTTTGAGGGTGTTAATATAAGATTATCTTCTAAAAAATTAGCTTTAAGAACTGATGCATCTTCAAGATATGAAAAAGATTTAGATCCCAATATGGCTAAAATGGCAATAGATAGAGCATGTCACCTAATACAAGAATTAGGTGCAGGTGAAATAATGGAAGGATGCATTGATGTATATCCTAAAATCCTTAAACCTCATGGTTTAGAAGTAGATTCAAAGTGGATTAATAAATTCTTAGGAACTGATATAACTAAGGATGATATGAAAATGTACCTTGATAGATTGGAAATGGCTACAGAAATAATAGGTGATTTTCTAATTGTACAAATACCTACCAATAGATCTGATATGAATATTAAAGAAGATGTAGCAGAAGAAATAGCTAGAATGTATGGTTATGATAATATACCATCTACTATTCCAAATTGTGAAACTTTAAAGGGTGGGAAAAGTGAAAAGCAAAAATTAGAGGAAAAAGTCGTGTCGGCTTTAATTAGCAGTGCACTTAATCAATCAATAAGCTATTCATTTGTAAGTCCTAAAATATTTAATAAAATTTTAGTTTCGGAAGACAGTGAACTCAGAAAAGTAGTTACTATAAAAAATCCGTTAGGAGAAGATTATAGTATAATGAGAACTACAACTATAGCATCTATGATGGAATGCTTAGGTAGAAATTATTCAAGAAATAATGAAGAAGCTAAATTATTCGAAATAGGTAAAGTGTATATACCAAATGAAGATGATACTAAGCTTCCAGAAGAGAGAAATATATTAACTATAGGAATGTATGGAAATGTTGATTATCTGGATTTAAAAGGTGTAGTGGAAAATGTAGTAGATATTTTAGGAATAAGAAATACATCTTTCAAAAGAGAAAGTGAAAATCCAACTTATCACCCTGGAAAGACTTCAAATCTATATGTAAAGAGAGAACTTGTAGGTGTGGTTGGAGAAATTCATCCAAGTGTCTCAGAGAACTATGAACTAGAACCAAGATGTTATATTGCAGAATTGAATTTAGATGTATTATATAAACATGCTGACTTAAATAAAAAGTATAAAGCACTTCCAAAATTCCCAGCTGTAACAAGGGACATTGCACTTATAGTTGAAGATGCAATTTTAGTGCAAGACATTGAAGATGTAATTGTAAAACAAGGTGGCAATATTTTAGAAAGTGCTAAGTTATTTGATGTGTATAAAGGCGCACAAATTGCAGAGGGCAAGAAAAGTATAGCCTACGCTATATTATATAGACGTGATGACAAGACGTTAACTGATGAAGAAGTAAATAAGGTGCATGAAAAAATATTAAGATCTCTAGAACATAAATTAGGTGCACAACTTAGGTAGTAATTTAAAGTAAAACTCTCTTAAAAATAAGGGAGTTTTACTAATATCAATCATCATAAAAAATAACGGATTAGTATATTAGTTGTTTTACTTGTATATTTAATTTGAAAATATTGGTTTTATTAAAAGCTATATTGTGATACAATAAAAGTAACTAATCTGTCTAAGAGGGTGTTTTAGATGAACGTGGTAACAATAAAGATAAATGGTATTGAATATAATTTAAAAGGTGAAGAAAAAGAAGAATATTTACATATGGTAGCTAGCTATGTTGATAAGAAAATAAAGAATATAATGGGAAATAATGAAAAACTTAGTACTTCTTCAACAGCAATTTTAACTGCTTTAAATTTAGGTGACGATTTGTTTAAAAGTCGTTCGCTGTGTAAGGAACTTTCAGATAAAGTTGAATCTCTAGAAACACATGATAAAGAAGTGACTGTGAACTTAGAAGATTTTAAGAAACAATTGAATCATATGGAAGCATATAACCAAGAGTTGCTTAATAAATGTAAAAAGATAGAAAGTAGTGAGTATGTGAAAACCATACAAAATGAAAATATAAAGAGTCAACAAGAATTAGATGTTATGCAAGAATCTTCAAAGAGTTATATTGAGGAAAATAGAAGTATAAAAGCAGAAAATAAAGAAATGAGATTTAGGCTCCAATCTTCTAAATACAAAATAATCGATTTGCAAAACAAATTGATAGAATACCAAATTAGTTTAGCTAAACAAAAAAAAAATAATAATCCTCTTTTAACTTCGCGTAAAAAGTAAAGTATTTAATAAAGAATGGTTAAATTATCTTCTTTGAAGCTGCACATCATCGCCGAAAGGCGATTTTTTGTTGTATAGGAAATTATAAATAAACAAGAATAATTTATACATTTACACTGTATAATTAGTTGTAGTAAAATAGAATTATAACTATTTATTGTATTAGAAAAATAGATAATTATGAAAAGGTAAAAAATATTATTTGACAGGAGATAGTGTATGAAAAAACAACATTTTAAAAATGGGTACAAGTTTCAAAAAGTATTAAGTACATTCTTAATATTATTATTAATTTTAACCCCTATATATACAAAAGTATTAGCCCAGACCAGCATACTAGAAGAGGGTAAAGCTATTTTAACAAATAATTATGTGAATACAGTATCAGATTATGTATTAAATGCTCCTGATTTAGATGAAATGGTTACGAGACTAGATGATCCCTATTCGGATTATTTTACAAAAGAGGAGTATTCCGAATTTGTAGGTAGCATAAACAATACATTTAGTGGAATAGGTATTGGAGTTGAAATGGTTACAGAAGGAATAAAGGTTACTAGAGTTATTGATAATTCTCCAGCAATAGATGTAGGACTTATGGCTGGTGACATTATTGTACAAGCAGATACAATAAATTTAGTTGGGATTTCAGTTGAGGAGGCAATAAAATACATAAAGGGTGAAACGGGTACTTATGTTAAGATAGTAGTGAAAAGAGGCACAGAAGTACTTAACTTTAATATTCAGCGTAGAGTTATAAAGTCACCAACCGTAGAAAGTGAAATGCTAGAGGGCAAAGCAGCATATATATCTATTGTATCTTTTGGAGATGATACTGGTGATTTATTTTCTGCAGCATTAGAAAAAATGGATTCAATGGGAGCTAATAGCTACATTATAGACCTTCGGTATAATGGAGGTGGATATATGGGCACAGCGCTAGATATAGCAGGCCATTTTATTGGGAATAATCCAGCAATTATTATAGAGGATAAACTTAATCGTGAATATAAATATAACGGTGTTGACCATGGAAAAATAATAGGAAAGCCTGTTGTTTTTTTAATAAATGAATACTCTGCTAGTGCATCAGAAATATTAGCAGCTGCTGTTAAGGATTATGATAAGGCTACGTTTATAGGGACAACAACCTATGGAAAAGGAGTTGCCCAACAAATGTTCCCATTGTCTGATGGTAGCTTCCTTAAGCTTACTGTGGAAAAGTTTTTTTCTCCTAATGGAAATGTAATCCATAAGACTGGAGTGTCTCCAGACTTTGCAGTTAAAGATGAAAAAATAGATTCTTTGAAGGTAGCTAAGTTACTTCTTAGTAGTACAAGTGTACCTAATGATAAAAGTGGATATATGAGAATTGATTTAGATGGAAAACAGTTTTATATTAACCTTAAAATGGCTAGAAGTGAAGAATATTGGACTGCATATAACTATATATTAAACAACAATGCATCTTATAACTCTTACCTAGGAACTAATGTAGGATGGGAAAAAAATACTAGTGATCAGTTAAGTAATAAGATTCTTCATGGCTTTTCTAATTATAAAATATTAAGTGATTTAAAAAAGGATATAAATGTAGATAAGCATTTTAGTATTAATTTTAATATGCCAATAGATATAGATAGTATAAAGTCACAAGGAATTGAACTTATAGATGAGATTACAGGAAAAAGAATTCCACTGAAATTTGATACTAATAATAATACAGTGATAGCAACACCAATAGATCAACTACAAAAGGGACAAACATATTATTTAGTAGTAAATGATAATGTATGTGATGCAAACGGGAAAAAAATTGTGCAAGGTACCGTAATAAAATATATAGTACCTTAGGTGTTTATTTGGGTATAATTAAAGTATAAAGTATAAAGTATAAAGTA
>NZ_JAENWL010000357.1 GCF_016650095.1 Clostridium sp.
CAAAATACAATATTTAGAAAATTATAGCTTTAAAAGTTCCTACTCTTGACATTCTAGGAACTTTTAAAGCTATAATTTTCTAAATATTGTATTTTGGTTTGCGGTTGCCAACAGCTATGTTCTTCATACCCCTAATACTATGTCTAAGTTGTGAATAAATAAATTCTTAATTTTATTCCTCGTTATCAATAATTATTTTAATTAGTTTTCTACCTGAGTTTCTCCCACTTTTATTTTGCAATATAGAAGTAATTACTGTAGTGCAGTGTATACCTAGTTTATTTGCTAATTTTTCTGCTGTATCCTCAATATATATTGGAAATTCATACTTATCAGTTGTTACTGCTAACCATAAATATTTCAATCTACCACGCCCTCTACTTATTGTTTAATATCATTATTTTTTATAAAGACTACATTAGTTCTTATTGGGTACTTATGTCTAAAACACATTTTAGGGAGAGTGGCTAAGACACCCTAGTAAGTAATAAGTGCGATTAAACCTAAGTGTATAGGGTAAAACATATACCCTATATATTTGTTCAGATGTATATTTATAAAACATTCCTTTTTGGGTAGTTTTGCCTATCCAGCCAAAAAGGTATATTAGGGACAAAATATACTATTAATGTGGATTTTAGATGTTTTGAAAGTTACACAATGTACTTGTGTAACTTTCGGTTCCTTGATTTATCAACGCTTTACAAGATTTTAAATAAAAATTGCAAAATGAATATATTGTCTATGAATTATAAGTGTTTAAATTTGATATAAAATAGTAGTAGATTAACTTAATTTTAAGCCATTTGTTATAAAAAACTATTACTTATACCTTACGGATACCATTATTATAGAACTAAAGAAATAATCTTGGATTTTTCTTTGGATCAATTTTAAAGTTATTTAGTTTATATTATCTAGTTTTAGATTTGAATTTTCAATTGAATGTTGGTGTATAGATGCTGATTTTTTACCGTGTATAAAATAGTATAAAAAGATAGATAAAAACACAAAAACAGATAGTGTCATATACATTCCACGAAAACCAGCTGAAGGTATTATAATTCCTATTAGTAAAGGACCAATTCCAATTCCTGCATCCATGGAAATGAAAAAGGTTGAAGTAGCAAGGCCTACTCTGTGCTTAGGCGATACTTTTACAGCAATGGCCTGGGTACAAGTAAAGACAGTTCCATAGCCAAGACCTACTAATGCTCCTGCTAACAAAAGAATGAACCCCTGGCTAGCTTGACTAATTAATACTAAACCCACAATAAACAATATTAGAGAAGGATACATCACAATATTATCTCCTTTGCGATCCACTAACTTACCCGTAAATGGTCTTGAAATAAGGCAGGCAATAGAATATACAAGAAAAAAGAAACTAGCTGCATCTGTTAAATTAATTTTGATTGCATATGAATTAATATACGTCAAAATTCCAGAGTAAGCTATACCCATAATAAATGCAACAGCTGAAATGGGTATAGCTTTTTTCTCAAAGCAATGTTGAAGTTTAAATCCTTTCATAGCTTTGGTCTGTTCTTTTGTTAATTTTGCTTCAGGAATTTTTGTAAATAACATAACAATAATACTAATTATTGAAAACACAGTACAAGCAACAAATATTGCATCATAATTTGCATGTTTAGTGAGAAAAATCCCTAAAAAAGGTCCAATTGCCGATGCAAGAGTTATACTTAATGAATAATAATTAGTCCCTTCTCCACGGCGCTCACTAGGAATAATATCCATTATAGCTGTTGCCATTACTGTAGTTGCAACACCATAAACTGCTCCATGTATAAAGCGAACCACTAATAATAAGTTCAAATTATATGCTAAAAAATATGATATCGAAGTAATTAAGAATAAACCTAAACTTGTAAATAGTAATTTTCTACGTCCAATTACTTCAATATATTTTCCAACTAGAATACGTGCAAGAAGTGCACCTATGACGAATATGCTAGAAGCAAGACCAGCTTGGCTTTGCGAAGCACTAAATTGATTAATAGCATAAACGGTTAATGTAGTCATTAATAAGTAAAAAGTTAAATAAACAAAAAATGTAGTTACAGTAATAATTATAAAATCTTTAGTCCATAATTCGGATTTATGCATCCTTTATTCCTCCATGTTCATTATTTATATTGTTCATTATTTTAAGTAGCAATTGAAAAGTAGTTTCTAATTCCTCTTTTGAAATATCCTTCATAGCATTGTTTTCAAACTCTACTACAGTTTTGTAGCTTAAAACATATGCTTTTTCTCCTAAATCGCTTAGTTTGATTCTTCTTTCTCTCTTGTCTTTTCCTGACACTTCTTCGATGAATTCACTCTTTTTTAGACGATCTACAGCGCGAGTAACCGACGATTTTTCTACACTTAAATAATTAGCTATATCCACAAGTGTAGAAGGACCATATTTTTTTAAAAACTGGATAATTGTCCACTGAGAATGATGAAGATTATATTCAATAATTTCTGTATTAAAGTCACTAACCACAGTTCTAGAAAGTTTTAAAAGTTGATGGAAAAACTTATAATTATATGTCAAAAAATCACCGCCTTTAAAATGATTGCCTAAGCAACTATATATTTATTTTTCTAAAATGTCAATAATTTAGTGTTAAAATACCCCCAACCATTAAAATTAACAGTAATGTCAAAATCATATACTTACCTTATGATGTCTATAATAAGTGTGTATTGATATTTTGAAAGTAACATAAATGTAATTGAGTTACTTTCACATTGGCTATATTGATCATTCCTTAAAAATTATGATTTGAATGTAATATAATAAGTTGATTTTTTACTTTGAATGTATTATAACGATCATAATTCATTGAGGAGTTTGTCAACATAGTTGTCGCATTTTTTAATTCTAACCTTTTTATGATGACGTTTTCTCTATGAGAGCAAGCTATAATGGCGTTGGTATGGGGTCAAATATTTGATGCCACTATGCATATGAACATAGTTATACCAGTATACGAACCTGGTCACCCACTCTCGTGCATCAGTAACGCTTGCAAATCCACCATTAGGAAATGTTGGAAAATACTTCATTGTCTTGAATAGTGATTCTGAATAAGGGTTGTCATTGCTTACTCTAGGTCTTGAAAAGGAACTCTGAACCCCCAGTTTCTCTAATGTAGCAAGGAAAGTTGCTGCCTTCATAGGACTTCCATTATCAGAATGAAGTATAAGAGGCTTACCTAATATTTTCTGAGAAATAAGGGCACGTTTAACAAGAATTTTGGCATATTCAGCATTCTCTGTTTCCCAAACTTCATAACCAACAACCATACGGCTGAACATATCAATTATCAGGTATAGCTTAAAATATTGACCTTTCACAGAGCCGTCAAACCACGTGATATCCCACGTCCAAACTTGATTTTTTTCGGTTGCTATGTGGGTAGGCGGAACCCTTTTTACAGGCGCCTTCGTCTTAAATCTATGAGTGTTTAGTTTTTCTTCTCTTAGTATTCTGTGAATCGTAGATTCTGAGGCAATATAAATTCCCTGATCGGCTAGCCTTGGCACTATTTGTGCAGGTACTAAATCAGCATACTCATTGCTATTTATGACTTGTAGAATCGCTGCTCTTTCCTCATCACTAAGCTTGTTTTTAGGCGGTTTCCTAGGCACTAGTGGCCGTTTATCTTTTGTGGATTCTGGCGTTAGCGACCATCGTTCATAGGTTCTAGTCGATATTCCAACTTCGTTGCAGCATGGACTCAACCGAGCACCAGCATGTACCACTTCATTAATCAGTTCTAAAGCTTTAATGCGATCTGAGGCACTGATTAGTCTTCCTCTTGGTCCCCCCAAATCGCATGAACGTTTTTTCTTAGTACTAAAAGTGCCGCGGTTTCGGCTAAAGCCTTTTCTTTGAATCTAAG
>NZ_JAENWL010000323.1 GCF_016650095.1 Clostridium sp.
CCTATTGCTTCTGGTTACAGCTATGTTCTTCATACCCCTAATAAAAAATAAGTTAATAAAGTAATAAAATGTTATACAGAGAGATAAGGTAGAAATATGGCAGAAGTATTATCGCAAAGTAAAATAGATTCACTTTTATCTGCCCTATCTTCTGGGGAAATAGAACCAGATCAGCTCCCAAATGAAGAAGAAAAGCATAAAATTAAATTATATGATTTTAAAAGTCCTCAAAAATTCTCAAAAGATCATCTGAGAACGCTTGAGCTCATTCATGATAATTATGGAAGAATAATATCAAGTTATTTATCTGCTCAGCTGAAAAATAATGTAAAGATTGAAATTGAAAGCATTCAGCAAATAACCTATGATGAATTTATTCATTCAATTCCTAACCCTACCATTTTAACTGTATTTAAAATGCCTCCTTTAAGTGGTTCTATATTATTTGAGACTAATCCTCAGTTTGCTTTTCAAGTAATTGATATACTTCTAGGAGGAATGGGAACAAGGAAGGTTACATTTAAAGAATTTTCTGATATAGATAAAAATATATTAAGAAATGTTAATGCAGGGCTTATAGCTAACTTGAAACTTGCTTGGGAAGATGTTTTGGAAGTACAACCAGAGATTGAGGCATTAGAGACTAATCCAGCATTTAATCAAACACTAGCTCCAAATGAACCAGTTGCTTTAATTACCTTTTCGGTAGAAATGAGTAATAACACTACTTTTATAAATATGTGTATACCTTATTTAAGTATTGAAAAAGTACTTGATAAACTAGTTGTTCAATATTGGTTTAGAGAAAATGATGAAGAATTTATAAATGAATCTAGGAATAGATTAAAAGAACAATTAAATATAGTAAGTGTGCCAATAACTGGAATGTTAGGTAGCACAAATATTACAGTAAATGAATTTCTACAATTAACTGAAGGTGATGTTATAACACTCGATAATTCAAGTGATAGCAAAGTCAGTGTATTTGTGGAAGACTGTTTGTGTTATAGTGGTAAACCTGGCATCATAGGTAAAAGCATGGGAATTCAGATAATAGATAAGGAGGTGGGAAATTATGAGTAACGGCTTTCTTTCGCAAGAAGAAATCGACACTCTCTTAAATGGAGGGGACATGAGTACTGATGACCAAAACATGAGCCCTGACAAAGAAGTAAGTGTTGACCCTATACAATCATTTGAGCTAACCGATAGTGAGAAAGATTTGCTAGGTGAAGTGGGAAATATTTCTATGGGCTCAGCATCAACAGCACTTTCCACTATAGTAGGTCAACCGGTGAATATAGCAACTCCAGTGGTTTCAGTAAGTACACTTAAAAAATTAAGGGCTGATTTTCAGGTTCCTAATATTGCTTTAGATGTGAAGTTTACAAGTGGTATCACAGGTGGAAACCTTTTAGTAATAAAAATTACTGATGCGGCAGTTATAGCTAGTTTAATGATGGGTGGAGATGACAATATACAAGGCACACCAGAACTATCAGAAATTGAAATTAGTGCAGTATCAGAAGCCATGAATCAGATGAGTGGATCTGCTGCAACATCTATGGCGACTATGTTTGCAAGAGAAGTAAATATTGCACCTCCACAATCTAAGGTATGGGATGAAAATACATCACCGTTAAGTGATAATATAGACGAAAATGAGGAAGTTGTTCAGGTAGCTTTTAAATTGACTATTGGCAATTTAATTGATAGTGTGATAATGCAAGTGATTCCTATAGAAACTGCTAAAAAAATAGTTGCGATTATGATGGGAACAGAAGAAAGCATGCAAGCTCCAAAAGCATTGAACTCTCAAAGTGACATGAAAGCACAAGAAGTAAAGCCGGATCATTTTTACATAGAACCACAAAGCACACCAATTAATACAAATGTGTCAACAGAACCAGAGTATTACGCAAAGGAAGTTGAGGTTCGCAAAGCAGCTTTTCAGCCACTAACAAAATCTCCAGTTTATAATTGTCCTAGAAACATTGAGTTAATATTAGATGTTCCACTGGAAATTTCAGTAGTACTTGGAAAAACTAAAAAGAATATTAGGGACATTTTAAATTTGGGAACTGGGTCACTAATTGAACTTGATAAACTCGCAGAAGAACCGGTGGATATATTAGTAAATGGGAAAAAAGTAGCATACGGAGAAGTCATAGTTGCAGATGAGAATTTTGGTGTTAGAATTACTAGTATCATTAGTGGAGAAGAAAGAGTTAAAACAATAATCGAATAAAGGAAGAACTACATAGTATACCAAAAAGTAATAAAGAAAATTTATTCCTTTTTGGGGTTGTAAGCCCTAACCACTGTAATTTTTGATTTTGGTTTAAAATTGTAAGTTTACTATAATATTACTTAAATAATTGATTTTATATCAACTTTCCTATAAATGATGGTTGGATCTTCTATGATTAAGACCTTTCAAACCTGTATTTTCAGAAAACATAAGTTAAAACATTCCCGAAATAGGGTACTTTCGGGAATGTTTTTGAAAAATGATATAAGAATTTTACAATATATTCAAATTTCAAAAAATGCGGGGTTTTGGGCTTAGAACCCCTTTATCAAAACTTCAGTCTTTTCATCTACAGTACTTACTATTTTTTTCATATTATAATATCCAGTATCCGCAACCACAGAAATTTTGTCCTGGTCACTGGAAATATCTTTAGCTTTAGATGACATATTAGATAATTGACCTTGATCATTAACATCATTTGTTACTTCAAAATCAACTATAAACTTATATGCGCTGTCAACTATTGTTTGCATATTATAGCAAACTTCGAATTTACCATTATTCTTCATAGATTTTGAATCTGGATCAGTCAAACAAATTTGTTTTTTACCTTGACTCTTCAATTCATTTTTTATTGTATTTAACAGATTTATTCTGTCTTTATAAGTTTCTACTTTTTCAGTTAGAACTAATTTCTGGCTTTCATCAATTGTAGAATTTATAAAATCATTTATATACTCATTGATTTTAGATTCGTAATATTCAACTTTTTTATTAATTATATTTTCATTAAAATGTTTATTTTTAGCACTGTTAGCCTTTAACTTAGTACCATCGATAGCAAGTAAATTGCCATCTATTAATCCTAGTCCCTTTATTATTAATATAAATTCTTTGAAAAGTTTTTTGATAGCTGCTTTATTATTTTTCATAAAAGCTGAAAGAGTTCCATGATCTGGACAGATTTTCTTCACAAGCCACATTAATTCAATATTCCTTTTCGTTTCGGTCACCATCCTACGAGAACTCCTTATTCTATTTATATAACAATATATATATATTTTAAGGATATCCTCTCGCTTATATGGCTTTTGGCCGGGACTAGCTCCATCAAAGATTTCAAAACCAAGATCTTCTAGGTCTAATGTATCAACATAAGCATCAATAACCCTTACAGGATTATTTTCACTTACATAATAATCTAAAGTATTAGGTAATAACTTAATTTGAAATCTATCTTCACCTAAAATAAATGGCATAATATCAGCTCCCTATAGTATATATTCGACATCAAGGAGCTAATTCCTTTTTGTTTTAAAACTTACTATAATAATTGTTAGACAGACTCAAGAGCGGTATTCTACGGTAAAAAAGGCGAGTTACACCAAGCATATAGAGAAGGGCAAGAGGATCAATTAAGTTCATTAGGACTTATTGTTAATACAATTATTGTATGGAATACACGATATATGCAAGCAGCAATTGAAAAACTACGTAAAGATGGTGAAATTATAAATGATGCTGATATTAGAAGGTTGTCTCCATTAGGTTATTATCATATTAACATTGTGGGTAAGTATTCATTTAATTTATACATAGCTATAATTTTTCCTATTGAATAATAAAGAAATAATTAATTAAGCGTCAATGGTATAAATTGTATTTCCCATTGCCGTTTTTGTTCCATTGCTACACATACCCCTTAATATACTGAATCCAATTATTATTGGCAAAGCAAACTATTGGCGTCCAATGGTATCTAAAGAAACGTTTTCAAAAATGGATTTTCATATATATAAAGTTAATCGAAGATTCTTAGAACGATTACACCCTAAAAAATCTGCAAAATGGATAAATGAGAGATACTACAAATTAGATTTAACGGGTAAAAGCAAAAATAAATGGACACTCACAGACCCAATAGAAAACAGGCAATTGAAAAGAATGATGCAGACACCAATAATAAGACACACAATGATAAAACATAATGCTAGCCCTTACAATGTAACTTTGGGAGAATACTTTAAAATGCGTGATAGGAAATATAATGATAAAACAAAAGTACAAGACAATTAGGATAAAAGTATGCTCGAGCTGTATGTCATGAAAGTGACACGTACAGTTCCTAGGCGAGAA
>NZ_JAENWL010000198.1 GCF_016650095.1 Clostridium sp.
ATTTCGTTTAAAGCAGTATCCCACTTTTTGTATTTTTCATCAGCAGCCTCTCTCATGTCCATTGTCGTTCCAGCTTCTTTTTCTTTCAAATAATTTAATCCTATTTCAACATTATCTAATTTAGTTTTATATTCTTGCTTATCACTTTCTTCTTTAACCTTTTCACTATATGAATTTATAGAAAGTTCTGTTGCAATATTCTTTTGAGAAAATTCAAACCAAGCTACATCTTTTTTTACATTTTGTTCTTTACTGAAAGAATCAAATGCTTCTTTTGTAACAGGTTTATTATTAATGAAGTAAGCTGTGGTTATTCCATCATTATTTTGACTTGACTTATTATACCCAAATATATCAGTTTGATAGGCATTTGACTCAAATTTCAGTTTTCCGCATACATTATCTGACGCGCCGCTTGAACTCCAAGCTGTACCATCCGTTTTAAGCTGTTCTAAACCTCTGTATACAATATTGTAGCCATAAACTACACCTTTCATATAATGTAGAATTTCAAAAAACATAGGATTATTATTAGCATTGGATAATTCAAGAACAACTTCAGGTATTTTGTCGCCATCCATGTCAATTACTGTAAACCTCGTTACTTTGAAGATATTTCCAGGATACTGTTTCTTTAAAATATCATTCAAATATATTTTATTATTGTCATCTACGCTGAAAAAATTGACCTTATTTTGCAACACTGTTTTGTATGATTCCAATACCAAATCATTCTTATTGCTTTCAGATTTGCTGTCTGAAGGAGCATTAATTGGGTTAGAAGAAGGGCTTATTGGAACACTGGTGTCAGAAGTCTTATTACTACTTGCGGTACTGCTGTTGTTTTGGTTTAAATTGCTTTTATTGCTCGAACACGCAGTAATTGAAATACCTAACAGAAACACAAGAAGCACACACTTAATTTTTGGTCTCATCTAATCTCTCCTTTTAAAAACATAAATAATCTTCAGTTCGCTCTTACTTACGACTGTTAAATAACTTATAGATATATTTTACCTTTTTATCCTTGCTTTGGCATCATTCTAATAGCATAAGCCAAGGGTTTGGCCAACCTTTTATATTTAATTTAAGTGCAATTTTCCATTAAGATAAGCAAGTATTTCTTTGGGTAATTGGACGTGGAATTTCTCTCTCTCAAATCCCTCTGGGTCAGTTGCTGGTAGGAACTTAGGATTTCTCATTGAATCGGGAAAGGGACTAAGAAAAGAAAAATGACCGGCATTTACAATCTGCCTGAAAGTAACCAGTGATTCATCAGTAATGCTCTTTAATACAGTTTCCGCATTCCAAGAAGGAGTGATCGGATCATGTTCCGCTGTTAACATAAGGATAGGGATTGTTACATTATCCAAACCATTCATGAACCAGCCAGCTCCAGGAGCAAGCAAAACTATTGCTTTAATTCTTTGGTCAGAAGTAGTTTCTATTCTTTTGCCTTCTCTTGTTCTTGGAACACCCCCTGCCAGTGCAAGAGCTGTGTACCCACCCATTGAATGCCCTATTACTGCTACCTTGTCGTCTATAATATATTTGCCAAAATGACTATCTGAAAGAAGTTTGTCAATTGTTAGGCTTATATGCTTGGGTCGCAGGATAAGATTTTCTTCGGTGTTTGCCAATTCATTATTATTCCTATTATTTCCATAATGCTCTACTAGCGCCACAATAAAGCCATTTTTTGCAAGATATGTGCTAATTGTTCGATAAAGAAGATACGAACCTCCGCTGCCATGAGAAATTATGACAAGTGGAAATACACCCTCTAATAACTGGGCATTGATACAAACATCCATTGTGTACGGCCCAAATGCTATTGGGTTAGAAGGCTCGTTTGTTGGATATTGCACAATAACATTAAAAAAAACGTCTTTGCTTTCATCTCTAATTTGAATTTCTTTACATCCAACATATGTATTAAATTGTTTGCTATCCATAAGTATCTCTCCTTAATTTTTATAGTATATAAACTTTTCTAATAGTAAAATTTTCTGCTCCTCCTTCGTTAAATAGCTTTAGTCCCATTCTTATAAGGCTTTCACTCAAATCACCATGATGGTATGTATCACTTTTCATATAAAAACCTTTTCAAAAATTTAATTAACATTAAATAATATAATATCATAACATGTTGACATTGTGTTATTTACATCATGGTTTAATAAATGGTATTCAGAAAAAATTGCAAGAAGTTAAATAGCAATGAGTTATGAAAAACAAAGATACTCCCCCTAATAGTGGTTATTAGTATAATATTGTTATTTTTATTAAAGTTGTCTATAAATAAATTCAATTAATTATTTTGCAAATTTGTTTAGCCCATAGCTATAGTGAATGTTTATAAAATATTCGAAACAATAAAAAACACTAATAAAAATAGCCACTCTCTTAAAGAAAGTAGCTATTAACTATCGCTTACTTTATTCACAAGCTATATAGTATAATATGGAAAATACATTTGAAATATCCCAAGTTCTAAGTTTATATTTATATTAATTTATGAAATAGAAAAAGGGAGCTTTCAGCTCCCTTTTAATTATAAGTTTTTTTCGTAAGATTCAACCATTTTCTTAACCATTTGCCCGCCAATTGAACCTGCTTCTCTAGAAGTTAATTCTCCATTGTATCCATCTTTTAAAGAAACTCCTACTTCACTAGCTGCTTCCATTTTAAACTTATTTAGTCCTTCTCTAGCTTGTGGTACTAATGTTCTGTTTGCCATATAAATTACCTCCTTTTTTTAATAATGATTTTCATTTTCATTATTATATTGTTCATTATTATAAAGAAATAATCGTAGTAATTTAAGTCTATATTATTTAAATAATACAAAAATGGTAATTTAGGTTTAGAAAATTAAATTATTGTCTAATATATTATTTACTATAATATATTAGACAATAAAAAAGGATATAGACTTTATATCTATATCCTTTAGTAATTATCTAATTTAACTACATTTATAATATTTTAGCCACGTAGCATAACATCACTTCTAGGACTAAACTCGGTAGAAATTATACGCTACCGGTGAAAATCAGGTAAACAAGAACTGCATTTAAAACTAGAATAATAGTTGTAATACACCAACCAGCTATTTTAGTTGAACGTTTGTTTACAAAACTACCCATTAAGTCATTGCGACTGGTGATTAGTAGCAACGGCACAATCGCGAATGGAAGAGCGAAGCTCAAGGCAACTTGGCTCATTATTAGAGCATACATAGGGTTAACACCTATAGCAATGATAATTAAGGCCGGAGCCATAGTAATTAATCTTCGAATATTGATGGGGACACTCAGTCCAATAAAGCCTTGCATAATAGTTTGCCCAGCCATAGTACCCACTGCTGAGGACGACAAACCCGATGCTAGCAATGCAATCCCAAAAGCACCACTGGATAATGTTCCAAGAAGAGGTTCTAATGATCTTTGTGCTTGTTCTATCGTCTCCACAACCACACCATTTCTGTAGAATACTGCTGCAGCTACTATAACCATAGCGGCATTGACTAGAAATGCTATATTCATGGCAATGATAATATCAATTCGCTCCATACTTAAATGCTTGCGTTTATCTTCTTCGGTATCATCCTTTTTATTTCTAACCTGGACCAATTGCGAGTGTAGATATATTACGTGAGGCATTACCGTTGCACCTAGCATTCCAACGGCTATTAACACAGCTTGGCCATTGGGAAGTGACGGAATTAGCGTGTGGATACCTACCTGTGCCCAATCTGGCTTAGCTAAAAACAGTTCGATAGTGTACGCAATAGTTATGACCGATACTAATATACCAATAATCCACTCAACGACCTTTTGGCCATATTTCTCCATATAAACGATAATGTAAGTAAGCACTCCAATGATTAGTCCAGCATAAATCATGGGGATTCCGAATAGCAAATATAATCCTAATGTTCCACCAAGAAACTCTGCCAAATCTGTGGCCATAGCAGCAAGTTCGGACTCAATCCAAAAGAACCAGTTGGTTTTACGTGAGAATACTCTCGAACACATTTCTGGTAAATTGTGACCCGTAGCAATTCCTAATTTTGCAGACATATTTTGTATAAAGATTGCCATTAGGTTACTCCAAAGAATTACCCAAATTAGACTATAATTAAAAACTGAGCCTCCACTAATATTTGTGGCGAAGTTGCCTGGATCTATGTAGGCAACACTTACTATAAACGCAGGTCCTAAAAACTTCAGTAAACCTTTAAACTTACCTGACTTTTCCATGCTATTATTTACACCTTGTTTTTCGGCAGTTAAATTAACATCTATTATTTTTTTATCTTTTTCCATATAATATATCACCCTTCGAACTCAACTATTTTTGTATAACTAAAATAATTATTACTAGTTAACATTGTTAGCCTAGACTAAGTTTATTTTTCTAATATAATATATGGGATAGTTTTTAAAAATGTTACACTAAAGTAATTTTAAAATTTATTTAAGCATATAATTTATTTAACAGACTATAGCATAAAGTAGGTGAGAATGTGGCAAAAAATGATTTCTATACTTTTAATGAATATATGAAAAAAGAAGATAATTTACTTACTGCTTCTATGGAAGATTACCTAGAAATGATATATAGATTATCTTTAGATACAGGATTTACAAGGATTCATGAACTTTCCGATGCACTTAATGTCCAACCACCTTCTGCTACAAAAATGGTTCAGAAGCTAGCAGAACTGAAGCTTTTAAATTACAAGAAGTATGGGATTTTAATACTAGAAGAGGATGGTAATAAGCTCGGAGAGGCACTGCTTAATCGTCATAATATTATTGAAAGCTTTTTAAAAATACTTGATGTTTCAGATTCTGAGGTTTTAGAAGAAACTGAAAAAATCGAACATACAATAAGTGCTCAAACCACAAAATGTTTTAAAGATTTTGTACAATTCATTAAGGATAATCCTAAAATAGCAGCTGAGTTTAAAACTTACAGAAAGGTTTAAGCTAATATTAGTTTTCTACTAACATATAAATCATTGCTGCACAATAAAATTTTTTAACATTATTCATAATTGTTAACTATCACTCCATATTTCTATCCAGATATGGAGTGTTTCTGAAATCACAAGTTTTCTAACCTTTAGTCTATATTCTTTATCTTTTATTTTCATTATTCTCTTGTCTAAAATCTCCCACATCATATCAGCATCCACCTTGTCTACTTCCTTGCCAATGAACTTATCAACTTTTTCTTTTATATGCTTTTGCAATATACTTCTTGTTATTTCATCTTCTTCATTCTCTAAAGTAACCTCTGTTTTTTTCACAATTAACCTTTTAGTATTAATAGCCTCCTCCAATTTTTCAAGACGAGCATCTTTATCTTCGATTAACACTTCTAAAACGCTAATTTTTTGATAGTATTCATCTATTCTATAACTGACTAAGCAACTGAAAGCTATAATCCCTATAATTCCACCTATAATAAATCCTGTAGCGAAAAATAGAAAATACCCTTCTTTCATTACTTTGTCCATAATTCACCACATCTTTCTAGGAGCTTCAAGGTATAAAATCCTATATTTGCTCCCAGTAACGCTGCTAAAATAAATGCTATTTGCTTTATCATTAATCGTATTTCTCCCTTAAAGAGTCCCTCTTCTATAACCTGAAAAGAAGAAAATGTTCCCCCTAATGCAATTGCCACAGCCCATATTTTAATGGAACTAGCTAAATCTAACATGGTTTTTAAAGGTGGATGATTATTTAAAATGGCACCAATTCCAGCAAAGGTACAAGAACCAAACATTACTCCAAATGCAATAAGAAAGCTATATGACATATTAGAAATAAAATTACCCATACTTTTTCCCTTTCTCTTTAAAGTGATTTCTATATAAACTATGATTCATATAACTAAAATATGTTTTACACACCTTTGTACAGGTCACAATTAACCTTTCTACTCAGCTCATTCTAACCATATCTATACAAAATTACCTTTCTTTATTTGGTTGATACGACCCCGTAGAATGTATCCTGTTTCAGTGACTCTAAAAAGCAATCTTTATTCTTCATAACAAATAATTGGTGTTCCCTCTTCTATATTTTCAAAAATTGTTTTAGCTAAGTATATTGGAGCATTTATGCATCCATGGCTTCCCCTTCTCGTATATATATCTCCTCCAAAAGAATATCTCCAGCTTGCATCATGTATTCCTATATTCCCGAAAAAAGGCATCCAATAAGTTACCGGAGCTTCATAACCAGGTCCAGTTAATGTTGCCCCCTTTTGTTTATAATTAAGCATATAAGTTCCAAGGACAGTAGAATGTCCTCTATTTGGATTCCCTGTTACTACAGAACCTTGTGTTATAATCTTTCCATTTTTATAAAACCATAAATGCTGTCTTGTTATATTAACTTCTACATAAGTATTACCTATTTCATTTTCCGCCCTATATAAAGCCTTCTGAGTATATATAGGTTCTTTTTCAAATACATTACCAAGTTTTATATTTTCTAATAATGCTTCTGTTTCAGCCTCACGATTAATTTCCCATCCATAAAGTCCACCGCTAACTTCTACTATTTTCCCCATAGAGGTTGGTAAGTTGTATAATGAAATGACCGAAGAGTAACAAAAAAATAAAGACTCAAGAGAAATACTCTTGTATAATGTTAAGTGACTAAACCAACATATACGGGAGGATTTCACATGAGTCAATTAAATTTTATCACACAGTG